>CALMYM010000455.1 GCA_937873675.1 uncultured Alphaproteobacteria bacterium
GCATATGCCCCGCCCGCGCGCCTCCTCGCCGACGTGGCCTGAGAACGACGCTTACGATCGAAGAGATCGACGAGAGCGGTGAAGGCCTGACGGCGCGAACCAGGCAGATCGGCCTGCTCGCCCAAGTCGCTGCCGACACGGGGATATTGCGGGTCGAGCTCTATGTCGATCGGCAGGTGAGGCTTGGAATGGGTCACGCGATGGTGGAGTGTTTTGGCGAACCGTCGTCTGGCTGGTTTCGGGTAGTCCATCGCGATCCGAGCCTGAGATCGCTAAGCGTTCATCTCGACGCCGAGCGCGGCTGAGTTTGCCCGCCACGGACAGAGCGCTTCAAAATCCGGTCGAGATCGGCGTAGCTGAAGGCCGGTGCGCGGCCGATCAGGAAGGATGGCGCGAACAAATCGATCAACTTCTGTCCTGGTTTGAGAGCTTTGCGCAACTTGCGCCGGGCCTGTTTCAGTTGTGCGCTGGAAGGGTTTGCGATACCGTCACGTCGCAGAACGGTCGTGACCATGCGCTCCAGCCGATCCTGCCGCTGGCGCCCAATGCAGTAAGTTCGGATATATCGCAACAGCGATTGCAGGAACAAACCCTGGCAATGGACCGACTGCATGGCCCCGCCGAGAGTCGCCTTGAATGCGGCCGTCACATCCGAGGTTTGGTTTATCTCCCGATAAAATGCCAGTGTTTGCGCCTCGAGGAAGCCGACGCTGATTTTCTCGGCCGGCGCGCAGAAGAGATAGGCCGGCACGGGCTGCTTCAAGCTCACCTGCTTGTAGAGATGCAGCCCGAAGCACAGCGCGAAGATGCAGGTGAGATTGTTGGCGGTTGCAACATTGAGGGCTCGCAGATATTCGATGATTTCGCTCCAGCCGACACATTCGCCGCTCGGTGCTAGCCGGAGGCCGTCGGCAGGCGTTCCGTGAGCATCGACGTGGAGCACGGGCCTCAACCCCTGCTCGGCCTTCGTCGTCAACTGCCTGAACGCATCGCTTAGTTCGGCGCGATCTCGAACGGCACACGCTATGACGGGGAAACCGCCAGCAATGGCAAGGCCCTCAAGGTCTTCGAGGATGCGCCGGCTTGGCCCCATCTCGTGTTCTGGCAGCGAGTGGATCCACACGATCGCGTTGGTCTGCAGCGTTTCCGAGATCGTTAGAGAAGTGTCCGAATAGGTTATCATTCTGGCGGGTCTCGCGCGCTCTCGTGCCTGCTCATTTGGGCTCAGACATATCGGGGTCGGCCGAGAAGGGTGGAAAACTCGAGGCGATCGCTCAACCCGACGGCTGCCAAATGTTGAGCGACCGTGGCGCGCTCGGCTTCGGTGGTGGTCGAGCCGAGCACGATGCGTTCGATCAGAACGGGAAGATCAACATCGACGAGGATGCCGTACTCGGGAACCCGGACGCCAAATTCCTCCGCCATTCGAACAGAGATTGCGAGCCGGTATTCCCGCTCCCATTCGAAGGCTCTATGTTTGAAGAAGGAGCGGTCGAGCATGGCGACGCCGTGCATCCGAATCTGGGTCAGGTCGACATATTGGACCGGACCACCCCATAGATCCTCGACACCATACTCCGGTTTGAGACTGAAGGGCTTGAAGGCGGCGCGCATGCGATCGGGCGTCGTGCAGATGGCGATGCCCTTGTGTTCTCCGGCGTAGAGCTTCCACATCGCATCGCTCTCATAGGTGGCGCGATGCCAGCAGCTTATCTTGGTCAACCGCTTCAGTTGGAAAAAGGCGTGCTCATCGCTCTCCATTTCGGCGTAGCGCGGATCCGGCGGCGGCACGTTCAACTGGACGGCGACAGCGCCTTCAAATGGATCGTTGAACTGATTGGCCGAGGCGAAATAGAGTCGACTCTCCGCCAGCGTTGAAAGGAAGCGATCGAGACGGAAGTATTTCCAGAGCGTCTCACTGCCCTCGACGTCAATGTTGCCAATCTTGCGCATAATACCCCCTGACGCCCCCGCCTTTTTTGGCCAACCGGAACTTGAAAATCCGGTTCTCTGACGTGCTCCCCGTCTTCCTACCACCCGGCTGGGCCTTTCCGGGGGGTGTCGCGGTCATGGCGGGCCAGCTTGACCGTTTGACGAGCGCTGCCGGTGGCTTGTTGCCGATCGCACTGTGTGGGCCTGACGTCCGTTGTACAACAACGGAACGCCCATAGTGACCCGCGCCGAGTTCGTCGGAGGTATGTGAGCTTGACCATCCACTTCGGGTCGACCAGCGGCGCTCACGCGCCGCCTTTGCCGAACCGGTAGACCGGGATGCCGAGCTTCCTCGCCTTGTCGGCGAGGTTGTCCTGGATGCCGGTGCCCGGGAAGACGACGACCCCGATCGGCAACACGCCGAGCATCTGGTCGTTGCGCTTGAAGGGAGCGGCCTTGCCGTGCTTGGCCCAGTCGGGCTTGAAGGCGACTTGGGGCACCTTGCGGATGTCGGCCCAACGGGCGGCGATCTTCTCGGCGCCTTTCGGCGAACCGCCGTGCAGCAACACCATGTCGGGATGCTTGGCCCGGATCTGGTCGAGCTTGGCGAAAATGCACGCATGATCGGCGGTGTCGCCGCCGGTGAAGGCGATCTTCGGTCCGGCCGGCACCATGACCTCGGTCTCGGCGCGCCGTTTGGCGGCGAGGAAATCGCGGCTGTCGATCACGGCGGAGGTGAAATTGCGATGAGAGACCATCGATCCGACGTGCGGTCGCCAGAATGAGCCGGTGTGGCGCTCGTGGTGCTCGGCGGCCTGGTCACGCATCAGTTCGAAGGCGTTTCGCCGTTCGATCAAGGTCTGGCCTTCGGCGATCAGCCGTTCCAGTTCGACCGAGCGGACCTCACTGCCGTCCTGTTCGGTCTGCGAGCGACGCTGCGCCGCCTCGTTCTCGTCGAGCTCGCCTTCGATCCGCCGGCATGCGCGGTGGAAGAGGTTGACGGTCGACCAGAGGAGATCTTCGAGGTCGGGTTCGAGGCGGGTGTCGGCGAGCGTCGAGATCAGGGCATCGAAGATGTCGGCGATGGCGCCGGCGACACGAGAGCCTCCGGGAAGCGGCCGAGGATCGGGCTCGTCCTGGAAGGGGCGCCAGCCGTAGAGCTGGAGCTCGGTGAGGAGGTGATCGGTCGGAGAGGCGGCGTGATGGGGTTCGAAGTCGTCGTGCCCGCTCATGGGATGCTCCGTCGGTTGGGCCGCGCCCTCGCGGCCTTGATGGCGACGAAGCTCACGGGCGCGAACGGACCTGCACCCGGCGCCTTTCTCGCGCATGATCCGCCTCCGAAACCGGAATCCACTTTCGGGGATCATGCGTATTCGCCGGGCCGAAGCGGAGCGGAGGACGGCGAAGGCCGGCGATCTTGCCTCGCGATGCAAGGCCCTGACGGGGCGGCGGAAGATCGTCGGCCGCAGCCGTTGCTGGATCGTTCCGCCCGTCGAGCCGATCGCCCTCTCGAAAGGCCGAGACGCGGTCCCTCCCAGCCATGGTGCAAGCCTGTGGGCACGGCGACCACACCCCTCCCCTGCCCCATTCCGCTCACGCAACCCGGGCCCTCAATCGTTCGGCGTCGTCCCCGACGAGTTGCGTCCGGATCCAATCCCCCAAACCACCCGCTCCGTAGCTGCAGAGATCTTCATTGAAGTCCCCGAGCCTCGGCACCAGGGTCACCGCCTCGATCCCGAGGGCCTTCGCCCGGTCGACCAAACGACGGCAGGCGCCTTCCCCGGCCGGGTCGCAGTCGCGAAGCACGTAGAGGCGGCGGCAGTTTGCTGGGAGGCGGACGGCCGCGAGATGCGCCGCCGAGAGCGCGGCGATCGCCGGAAGGAAGGGCAGAGCCTGTCGGAGCGAGAGCACGGTCTCGATGCCCTCGCCGGCCACCAGCACGTCGTCCGCCACCCCGAACCTGACCGCATTCCCGAGGAGGTCGCCCATCGCCTTCCTCGGCGGATCGATCGCGGCCTTGTCCAATCCATCGGCGGAAATCCAGGTGCGATGAACGCCGGTGAGCCGATGGTCGAAATCGGTGACGGCAGCGATCAGCGCCGGGTGAGCTTCGGTCGGGCCGTTGTCGGGCCGCCACCAGCAGCGGGGATGGAAGCGCAGGCTTTCAATGCCGGCGAGGTCGGTGAGGTCGCGGGCGTGTAGGTAGGTCTCGGCGAGTGTGCCTGTAATCGGCTGCGACATGCGGAAGAGTCGGCGGGCGGCCTCCACCGACCGCGCCGGGGATCGTGCCGCTCTCGGCTTCGGTGGTGAGTATGCAGGGCCCGGTGCATCCCTGAGGAACCTCCGCGCCTCGGCGACCACATCGGTGAAGCTCGTGAGCCCGAGCGCCTCACGGATGACGTCGAGGAGATCACCGTGTTCACCGCTCGCGGCATCGTACCATTTTCCGGCGCGTCCACGGGCGTCGTCGACGAGACGAATGAACATCGAGCGGCCGGGCGTGTTGCGGGCGTCGCCGACCTGCCAGTAGCGCCCCTGTCGGCGACCGTTGGAGAGATAGAAGCGACACACCGCCTCTGCGCGACGGGCCAGACGATGCGCCAGTTCCGAGGCTTCGGGCCGGGACATCACGAGCCCTCGCGCTCGGTGATGCGCCGGATCGGATAGGCCTCGAGGAGCCGGCCGAGGACATCGACGCCCCCTCGGTCGGTGGGGACGAAGAAGCGCAGCTTCCACGAGATGATCTCGGTGAAGAGGCCGTAAGTGCGCAGCTGGTCGCGCATCGCCTCGGTGAAGCCGACGAGTTCGATGCGATGGGCCCCCATGACCCGCACTCGGCGCAATTGGAGGTCTTGATCGAGGTCGAGGATGGTGCGCCCCTCGATCAGGGCGGCGTGTGCGGCCGCCGGTGCAAGCGTCGGAGCATCCGTCGCGGTCACGGCGGCGGCCCAGGCGGCCGAGACACGCCGGCCGATGATGCGCTCGCCGTCGTCGGACTGGAGGCGATAGACCCTAGTCGACTCGTTCGGCAGGCGCTTCCACACCGGCAGCAGGAGCCCGGCGACGATGTGGAGCGTCGTCTCCGCGAAGGGTGGCGTCGCCAGTACCTCCTTCCTCCAGGCGAGGGCGAAGGTCTCGCGATCGACCGGGTCCCACCGGCTCTCGGCCATCGCGGCGCGCGAGATCGACGAGCTTTCCATCGGCCGGATCAGGCGGACGCGCCGCTCGATCTCACCGTCGTCGAGCATCAGCGACGGCGCTGGGACTTCGATGGCAGCGCGACCGGAGCGCTCGTTGACCAGCAACCTCGCACCATCACCTCGGATCAATGCGAAGGCGTCGTCGATCGACATCGGCCGATTGCGACGGCGCTCGGTGATGGTGAGTAGCCGGGTCTCTGCGCCCGTCGCCGGGTGGGTGTAGATGGTCTTGCGATCGGTGACGACGAAGCTCTCCGCCGTCAGTGTCTCGAGCCCCAGATCGTAGATGCCGCTGGTGATCGCGCCCTGGACCCGTGCGTCGAGCAGCTGCTCGAAGGCGGTGAAGAGGATGCCCTGGAGATCGAGGGTGAGCGCCAACAGCCGGTTCAGGAAGGTGGTGATCGGCGGCAACTCGTCGCGCAGGCCGGTCTCGTCGGTGAGCTTTAGCCCGGTCGCCGTCTCGAAATCATCGAGCGAGCAGCCCTCGATCTTGCCGCACACGATCAACCGATAGAGCTGCCGCAGCGCATCGCGGGCATAGCCACTTTCGAGATTGTCCTCGGGGCGGAACATGCCCTGCCCGCCGGTCTGACGCTGGCCGCGGGTGATGGCGCCGAGCGTGTCGAGCCGACGGGCGATGGTCGAGAGGAACCGCTTCTCCGCCTTCACGTCGGTGGCGATCGGTCGAAACAGCGGCGGCTGCACCTGATTGGTCCGGTTGGTGCGACCGAGCCCCTGGATGGCGGCATCCGCCTTCCAGCCGGGCTCGAGCAAGTAATGAACGCGCAAACGCTGGTTCTTCGCCGCGAGATCGGCGTGATAACTGCGCCCGGTGCCACCGGCATCGGAGAAGACGAGGATGTGCTTGCCGTCGTCCATGAAGGCGGCGGTCTCGGCGAGATTGGCCGAAGGCGCGCGGGTCTCGACGGCGAAACGGTCGCCTTTGCGGACGATGCGGCGGGAGCGACCGGTGACCTCGGGGACGGGCTCGGGGGCGGAGGGCTGGACGATCTGGTCGAGGGCGCCCGGCACCGGCGGCAGGCTCGCCAAGTGCTCGATCAACTCGTCGCGGCGGGCGACCGCCTCCCGGCTCTCGACCGGCTGGCCGTCGCGATAGACCGGCCGCGAGGCGAGATTGCCTTCGCCGTCGGTGAAGGGCTCGTAGAGCTGCACCGGGAAGGAATGGGCGAGGTAGTCGAGGACATATTCCCGCGGCGTGATGTCGACGCGGACGTCGTTCCACTCTTCGGTCGGGATTTCGGCGAGACGGCGCTCCATCAATGCCTCGCCGGTCGAGACGATCTGGACGACGGCGGCATGGCCCGCCTCGAGATCGCGGTCGATCGAGGCGATCAGCGTCGGCGTCTTCATCGAGGTCAGGAGATGGCCGAAGAAGCGCTGCTTGGCACTCTCGAAGGCGGAGCGCGCGGCCGACTTCGCGCGGGCGTTCAGTGTGCCGTCCGACCCGGTGATGTTGGCGGCCTTCATCGCCGCATCGAGGTTGCGGTGGATGATGGCGAAGGCGCCGGCATAGGCGTCGTAGATGCGGCGCTGCTCGTCGGTCAGGCGGTGTTCGAGAAGCTCGTATGCGACGCCCTCGTAGGAGAGCGAGCGCGAGCTATAGAGGCCGAGCGCGCGCAGATCGCGGGCGAGCACCTCCATCGCCGCGACGCCACCGGCCTCGATCGCCTCGACGAATTCCGCCCGGGTGGCGAAGGGGAAGTCCTCGCCGCCCCACAGGCCGAGCCGTTGGGCATAGGCGAGATTGTGCACCGTGGTGGCGCCAGTCGCCGAGACATAGACGACACGGGCATCCGGCAAGGCGTGTTGCAGACGCAGCCCGGCGCGGCCCTGCTGCGAGGGCGCGACGTCGCCGCGCTCGCTCTTGCCCCCGCCGGCGTTCTGCATGGCGTGGCTCTCGTCGAAGACGATCACGCCGTCGAAGGAGGAGCCGAGCCAGTCGACAATCTGGCGGACGCGCGAGGCCTTGTCGCCGCGATCCTCGGAGCGCAGCGTCGCATAGGTGGTGAAGAGGATACCCTCGGTGAGGGTGATCGGCCGTCCCTGGGCAAACCGCGACAGCGGCGTGACCAGCAGGCGCTCCTGGCCGAGTGCCGCCCAATCGCGCTGTGCGTCCTCGATCAGCTTGTCGGACTTCGAGATCCAGACGGCCTTCCGACGCCCCCGCAGCCAATTGTCGAGGATGATCCCGGCCGACTGACGGCCCTTGCCGGCGCCGGTGCCGTCGCCGAGCATGAAGCCGCGGCGGAAGCGGACGGCACCCTCGGCCTCGACGGGCGCCGCCTTCACGACGTCCCAGGTCTCGTCGACCGTCCACCGGCCGGCGAGATGGCTGGCGTGCGCCTCGCCGGCATAGATGACCGTCTCGAGCTGAGCCTCTGAGAGACGATCTCGAATGTCGGCGGGGAGCCTCGGTCGATGGCTCGGCTTCGGCGACGCGACCGAGGCCATGGCGGCGGACTGCACCAGCCGGGTCGGATGGAGCGCGGCGCCGGGGATGCGGATCGACTGGAGGACATAGTCCTCGTAAATCGCCTCGGTCAGCCGAGCCCCCTCGGGCGGTGCCCAATCGACGGTCTCGTAGGCGAGGTCGATGCCCTGCGGCTCCGTGGATGCCGGTGCGGGAATGCGAACACGGACGGGGATCGAGCGCGGCTTCTGCGCGAGAGTTCCGACGATCGAGGGGCGAGGAGTACGGGTCGTCCGCACTTCCACGCGCCGGCGCGGCGGAACGCCGGCTCCGATCCGGGCCATCAGGGTGGCGACGTCCGGCGCCATTCCGGCCGAGGCGGGCAACAGCGTCGGATCGTCGGCCGGAACCTTGTCGATGACGGTGAGCCGCGTCGGAACCATCGTGCCGTGCCTAGCGAAGACCGAGCCGGCGATCGCCGCGGTGAAGACGACGCGACTGCGTTCCTGGAGACGCACGAAGGCTTCCCGCCACTCGGGCATCTCCGGGCCGACATTGGCGCCGGTGATCGCGACGAGTCGGCCACTTGGCGCAAGGCGAGCGAGCGCCGACGCGACGTGGCGGAGGCCGGCATCGGCGACGCGGCCCGAAACCTGCGCCAGCGCCGAGAACGGCGGGTTCATCACCACGACGGTCGGAACGGCGTTCGGGCCGAGGTGATCGTCGATCTGCGCCGCATCGAACCGGGTGACGCAAGCCGTCGGGAAGAGGGACGCCAGCAGGGCGGCGCGGGTCTCGGCGAGCTCGTTGAGCAAGAGCCGACCGCCGGCGATCTCGGCGAGGACAGCGAGACACCCGGTGCCGGCCGACGGCTCAAGCACCACATCGCCGGGCCCGATCGCGGCGGCGCTGACGGCGGCGAGCCCGAGCGGGATCGGCGTCGAGAACTGCTGCAGCACCCGGCTCTCCTCCGAGCGGCGGGTGTGGGTCGGCAGAAGGGCCGCGATCTTCTCCAGCGCGGCGAGCCGGGCCTCGGGCGATTGCGTCTTGCGGAAGAGGGCGCGCCCGAACTTCTGCAGGAAGAGGACGGTCGCGACCTCCCCGGCCTCGTAGGCGTCCTTCCAGTCCCAGGCACCGGTGGCGTCGGAGGCGCCGAAGGAGGCCTCCATCGCACCGCGCAGAAGCCCGGCGTCGATCGGCTGGCCGCGTTCGAGCCGGGGCAGCAGCGTGTGCGCGACGGCGAGGATCGCCGCGGCGGGCGCGACGGGTGATGCGGTCGCGGCATCAGAGGGGGAAGGCATGACGTTCATCGGGAACCCCGAGGAGAGCGAGGACGAGGTCTCCCGACCGGCGCTCTCTCCCTCCGCCCGGGTTCACCCCGTCCCGGCCACCCTCTTCCTCTCGACGCCTCCCCTCCCCCGGTCTTGAACCGGAGCACGGCCGAGATTATCTTACCTTCGTCTTACTCTTGGAGCACGCGCCATGTCCGGGTCCGATCCACTCCTCACCAAGGTCTCGACCAAGGGGCAGGTCATCCTGCCCAAGGCGATCCGCCGGCTCCGGAACTGGGACGTGGGTACGCGGCTCGTCGTCGAAGACACGCCCGACGGTGTGCTTCTGAAGCCGGCTCCGGCCTTTACTCGGACGCTGCCGGGCGAGGTGTTCGCCATGCTCCCGGTGAGTGGAGCGCCGAAGTCGCTCGACGAGATGGATGCCGCCGTTCTGGCCGAGGCTCGCCGCCGCCATGATCGCGATTGATACGAACTTGGTCGTCCGATACCTGACCGGAGATCATCCCGAACAGTCCGCTCGCGCGCGGAAACTCGTCGACGAGAATTCGGTCTTCGTCGGCCTCACCGTGGTCCTCGAAGTCGAATGGGTGCTGCGCAGCGCCTACGGCTTCGCGGTCGGCGACGTCACGCGCGCCTTGCGCGCCTTCGCCGGTCTGGCGAACGTGACGATCGCAGACGCCGATCTCGTCGCCGCCGCGCTCGATCTCGCGGACGGGGGCATGGACTTCGCCGATGCCCTCCACCTCGGACAAGCGCGAGCCTGCGAGCGCTTCGTCACCTTCGACCGGAAATTCGTGAAGGCGGCGCGAGCCGCAGGGCACGACGAAGTGCAGGAAGGCTGATCCGCTCGCTCTTCGGCCCGCGGAAACGAAAAAGCGCCCGACCGTGAGGTGGG
Organism: uncultured Alphaproteobacteria bacterium; assembly: GCA_937873675.1. GTDB lineage: Bacteria > Pseudomonadota > Alphaproteobacteria > Rhizobiales > Ancalomicrobiaceae > CALBKH01. Next base: position 9,751 of record CALMYM010000455.1, read on the forward strand.
CGCTTCGACGAGAGACCAGGAATGCTCGTGCGGTTCGTTCGTCGATGACGATGGTTCGGCCTCAGATGATCGCTTGCAAAGGCGTCGTGATCACTCGGGCGGGACATAGGCCTCGAAGGGATTCCCCTCGGCGAGGTGACAGAAGGGCGTGAAGACGAAGTCCTCGCCGATGCGTCCGACGGCGCAGATGACCCAGCGCGGCGCGCCGGTCGCGGCGTCGGCGCATTCCAT
>CALMYM010000456.1 GCA_937873675.1 uncultured Alphaproteobacteria bacterium
CCAGCCGCACGTCACCGCGCCGCCGCCGCCCGTCGCCGCCGCGCCGCAACCCTCCGCCACCGCACCGCAGCCGACGGCTTCGCAGCCGCCCGCCCCGGCGCCGGCCGCTCCGACATCGGCCGCTCCGACGCCGACCCCGACGCCCGCCGCGCCGACGGAACGTCCGGCCCCTGCCGCCGAAACGGCGGCCCGGCCGCCGGTCGCCCCTCCCCCGGCTTCGCCGGTGGAAGCGGTGCCGCCGGGGACGATGGTGACGCCGCCGCGGCCCGAACCGGCGGAACCGGTGCCGCCGCGCGCCGCGTCGACGGGGGTTCTCAAGCGCGCCGTCGACGAGGCCGGTCAACTCGGTGGCGCGACGGCCGAACTCGGCCGGCAGGCGCGGGACGTTCTCGGCGAGGCCGGTCCGGAGGCCGCGGCACCCCCGGCCTTCGGTCGCGAGGCGCAGGCCGCGCCGCGCAAGGCCGAGAAGGAGAAGCGGCGGCGTCGGCGCCAGGAGGCGGTGACCGGCGAGGCGCCGACCTCGCGGCTGCCGCTGGTGGTCGGCATCGGCGCGGCCGTCCTGGTGGTCGGCATCGGTATCGTGGCTCTGTGGTCCCAGCGCGAGGCGATCTCCGCCTTCTTCGGTGGGGCCAAGGCGCCGATCGTCGACATGGCGCAGCGCCAGAACACCGAGAAGCTGGCGCCCAAGGCGAACGACCGGCTGGCCTCCGACGAGGTGGCGGGACGTCCCGCCAATCCGGTGAAGCCGGTTCCGACCCAGACGATCTCGCCGACGACCGCGGCGCCGCAGCTGCAGTCGTCGATGGCGGCCGGCGAGGAGCCTAAACCGGCGATGCCGAAGCAGCAGGCGGTGCCGCTCGTCGCCCAGAAGGCGATCCTCTACGAAGAGGGCAAGGCGGGCGGCGGACAGGCCCAGATCTCGCCCGGCAAGGTGGTGTGGAGCGTCGTTTCCGATGCCACCGATCCGAAGGCGGGGGCGGTGAAGCTCGAAGCCAAGGTCGAGATCCCGGATCGTGGCTTCGCCATGACGCTGCAGATGCGGCCGAACAACGACACCTCGTTCCCGGCGAGCCATCTGATCGAGCTCAAGTTCACGGTGCCGCCGGGCTTCGACGGCAAGGCGGTCTCCAACGTGCCGGGCCTGATCATGAAGCTGACCGAACAGGCGCGCGGCGACCCGCTCGCCGGCGCCGCCGCCAAGGTCTCCGACAACTACTTCTGGGTGGCGCTGGGCGCGCCGGAGCAGGACCGCGTCCGCAATCTCAAGATGATCAAGGAACGCGGCTGGATCGACGTGCCGATCCTCTACGAGAACAGCCGGCGAGCGATTCTGACCCTGGAGAAGGCCGGCGCCGGCGATCAGGCGGTCACCGACGTTCTCACCGCCTGGGGACAGAACGACTGAGGCCGGGCTCGTCGCATTCGGTCTCGTCCGAATTCGACGGGGAAGGCGCGCCGTTCGCCGCATCGAGGTCCGCGTCCGCATAGCGAGAGGACATTGTCATGAGCGCCGTTCGACCGGTCAGACGCCGGACGATCCGGGACATCCGCACCGCCAAGGGCGGAACGCCGGTCGTCTGCCTCACCGCCCATTCCGCGCCCGTCGCCGGGATCCTCGACGGCCACTGCGACCTGATCCTGGTCGGCGACAGCCTCGGCATGGTGGTCTACGGCTTCCAGAGCACCCTGCCGGTGACGCTCGACATGATGATCGCCCACGGCGCGGCGGTGGTGCGCGGTTCGGCGCGGGCCGTCGTCGTCGTCGACATGCCCTTCGCCACCTATCACGAGAGCCCCGAGCAGGCGTTCCGCAACGCCGCACGGGTGATGATCGAAACCGGTGCGCAGGCGGTGAAGCTCGAGGGCGGGGTGGAGATGGCGCCGACCATCCGCTTTCTCACCGAGCGTGGGGTGCCGGTCATGGCCCACATCGGCCTGTTGCCGCAGTCGGTCAACGCCCAGGGCGGATACCGCACGCAAGGGCGCGACGCGGAAGCGGCGCGCCGTCTGGTCGAGGATGCCCGGGCGGTGGAGGCGGCCGGGGCCTTCTGCGTGGTGATCGAGGGGACGATGGAGGCGGTCGCCCGCGACATCACCCAGGCGATCGCGATCCCGACCATCGGCATCGGCGCGTCGGTCGCCTGCGACGGACAGGTGCTGGTCACCGACGATCTCGTCGGCCTCTTCGCCGAATTCACACCGAAGTTCGTCCGCCGCTACGGCGAAGTCGGCCAGGCGATCGAGGCGGCGGTCGGCGCTTATGCCGACGACGTCCGCGCCCGTCGCTTCCCCGGCCCCGAGCACGTCGTCGGCTGACATTTCCGGCGGACTTGCGAAACCGTCGCCGATCCGTCATGGTTCGCCCGTTCCGAGGGGTGTTCTCGTCCGAGAACTGAGATGCCGTACGTCGCGGCGAACCCTTCGAACCTGATCCGGGTCATGCCGGCGAAGGGACGGGACTTCTCATGACCGCCGTCGCACGCCTCACCGGATCTCCTCGTCGTCCCGCGCCCGATGCGGCGCGACCGTGGAGATCGCCATGTCGCCCCGACTGACCCGGCTGTCGCGCGGCTCGGCGGGATCGACCGGCCGCGCCTTCCTCGGTTTCGCCACGACCTTCGCCACGGTCGCCGCGGCGATCGTCGGCGTCTGGTGGGCGCTGGTGGCGATCACCGCGCCGCCGCCCTTCCTGTTGCCCGGACCCGACCGAGTGGCGTGAGCCTTCGTCGCCCGCTTTCCCGAGATCATGGCCAATGCCGCGGTCACCGGCGGCGAGATCCTGGCGGGTCTGGCGCTCGGCGTTCTCCTCGGCGTCGCCACGGCGCTGCTCACCGGGCTGGTGCCGTGGACGGCGCGGCTGGTGCAGCCGGCGGTGGTGGTGCTGCAGGCGCTGCCGGTCTTCGCCATCGCGCCGGTGCTGGTGCTGTGGCTCGGCTTCGGCCTCGCTTCGAAGATCGTCATGGCGGCGATCGTCATCTTCTTCCCGGTCGCCTCGGCGCTCTCCGACGCGGTGTCGCGCGCCGATCCGGGGCTCCTCGATCTCGCCCGGCTGCACCATGCGACGACGGCGCAGACCTTCCGCTTCATTCGCCTGCCCGGGGCGGTGCCCGGCCTCGTCTCGGGGCTGCGGATGGCGGCGACGCTCGCCCCGATCGGCGCGATCATCGGCGAATGGGTGGGCGCCTCGAGCGGCCTCGGGCTGATGATGATGCACGCCAACGCCCGCATGCAGACCGACGTGATGTTCGCCGCCCTGGTCGTGGTCGCGGCCATGGCGCTGGCGCTGCGTCTCGGCGTCGACCTCCTCACACGCCGCTGGGCGCCCTGGGCGCCGGAAAGCGGTGGCTCTCTCCTCTGACACCTCTCGCCGTCACGGCCTCATACGGAAGCACCCCTCATGAAACGACTCCTCGCCTCCGCCGCCCTCGCGCTCGCTCTTTCGGCGGTTCCGGCCGCCGCCGCCGACAAGATGACGGTGCTGCTCGACTGGTTCCTCAATCCCGACCACGCGCCGCTGATCGTCGCGCGCGACAAGGGGATGTTCGCGGCTCAGGGTCTCGACGTCGAGCTGATCGCGCCGGCCGACCCGTCGGCGCCGCCGCGTCTCGTCGCCGCCGGAAAGGCCGACGTCGCCGTCTCCTATCAGCCGCAACTGAATCTGGCGGTGAAGGAAGGGCTGCCGCTCGTCCGCTTCGCCACGCTGGTGGAGACGCCGCTCAACACGGTGATCGCGCTCGACGGCGGTCCGGTGAAGAGCCTCGCCGACCTCGAGGGCAAGAAGATCGGCTTCTCGGTCGGCGGCTTCGAGGACGCCATCCTCGGCTCGATGCTGGCGACCGTCGGGCTGAAGCTCTCCGACGTGACGCTGATCAACGTCAACTTCGCCCTCACCGCGGCGCTGGTGTCGGGGCAGGTCGACGCGGTGGTCGGCGGCTTCCGCAATTTCGAGGCGACGGAGCTCGAACTCGCCGGCAAGAAGGCGGTGACCTTCTATCCGGAGGAGAACGGCGTGCCGGCCTATGACGAGCTGATCTACGTCGCGGCCAAGGCGAAGATCGCCGATCCGCGCCTGCCGCGCTTCGTCGCCGCGGTCGAGACGGCGACGCTGTGGATGACCAATCACCCGGCCGAGGCCTGGGAGATCGTCAAGAAGGCCGACGCCAAGCTCGACGACGAACTGAACCGCCGCGCCTTCTTCGACACGCTGCCGCGCTTCGCCAAGCGCCCCGGCGCGCTCGACGTCGGCCGCACCGAGCGGCTGGCGGCGTTCCTGAAGGAGCGCGGACTCATCGACACGGTGCCGCCGGTCGTCGATTACGCGGTGAGCCTGCGCTGAGCAGGGGGCTCGGCGCGGACCCCGCATCGCCGTCGCCGGCGACCGAACGAACGAGCCGACGACGTGGAGAGGGGCGCCCGCAGGGGCGCCCCTTTTCGTTGGCGGCGAGCCGCCACCGGATCCGAGCTCGGAGTTTTGTATCTGTCCAAGTTTTCGCATTTTAATAAAATTCGCATCGATGTTCATGATGTGAAATCGCGATGCATTAGGTTGTTTCCGTGACGTTTCAGCTCCTGCTTTGCTTTCATATAATCGATCGACCTCGAATAACGATTCATTCGCACTTGTAGAATGAAATTTGCCGTCGAATGTCATCGGTAGAGTTGCGAAGCACTACTCGATCGATCGGGAGATGGTCCATGAACTGGTTCGAGCCGCTCGCAAACATCGTCGATTCGCTGTCGACAGCGGTGCATGAGTTCGCCGCCGACGTCGCCGGCAGCTCGACGCCGCTGTCCAGCGTTCTGTTGTCGGTGACCATCGGCACGGTGGGGCTGGGGACCGACTACGGCCTGTGGGTCTATTCGCACCAGAAGGCGCAGGAAGCGGCGGATTCGGCCGCGGTCAGCGCCGGGACGATCCTGTCCTCCGGTGCGCAGGATCGCATCTCCGGTCAAGCCAAGGCGGTGGCGGCGACCTACGGCTTCAGGAACGAGGCGGAGGGCCAGACGGTCACCGTCAACTGGCCGCCGTCTTCGGGCAAGTACAGCGGCAAGAGCTACGCGGTCGAGGTGATCGTTCAGCAGCAGGAGCCGCGCCTGTTCTCGGCGAGCTGGACCGAAACGGCGCCGAAGGTGACGGGGCGAGCGGTGGCGTTGGGCAACACCGGCGACGGTTGCGCCCTCGCGCTCAACCGCACGGTGAGCGGCGCGATCGCGGCGCAGGGCTCGACCACCGTGGTTCTGAAGAACTGCAGCCTGATCGCCAATTCCGCCAGTTCCTCGGCCGTTTCCGGGAGCGGCACGTCGACCGTCACGGCGTTGTCGGTCAACACCGTGGGCGCCGTCTCGGGTGTGTCGCATTTCGACGTGAGCGCCGGCATCAACACCGATCTCGCGCCGGTCTCCGACCCCTACGCAGCTCTGTCCCTGCCGAGCATCGGCGGCTGTTCGGCACACAACACCACTGTGAAGAACACGGCGACTCTCACGCCGGGCGTCTATTGCGGCGGCATCTCGGTCAACGCCGGTGCCACGGCGACGCTCGCCCCGGGCGTCTACTACATGGACCAGGGATCGTTGACGGTGAACGGCGGCGGCACCCTGAACGGTACCGGCGTGACGATCATCTTCACCTCGTCGACGAACAAGAACTATGCGACCGCCTCGCTCAACGGCGGGGCGAACATCAATCTGACCGGCCCCACCCCGGGCCGGACCGCGGGCCTCGTCATGGTCGCCGACCGCAAGGCGCCGGTCGGCACCTCCTACAAGCTCAACGGCGGGGCGACGCAGAACCTCGGCGGAACGGTCTACGTCCCGACCGGTGCTCTCACCTATGCCGGCGGTGCCGACGTCGCGGCCTCGTGCACCAAGCTGATCGGCGACACGATCACCTTCACCGGCAATTCCAATCTGGCGGTCGACTGCAGCGCCTATCCGCTGAAGAACTTCGGCATCGTCAACGCGAAGCTCGGAGAGTGAGCCCATGGCGACCTTTCGTTTTCGCGCCGCTCGCGATCATCGGGCCGACGGGCCGAGGTCGGTCCCGATCTTCCGCCGCGATTGGCGTGGTATCGCGGCGGTCGAATTCGCGCTGGTGGCGCCGTTCCTGATCGCGACGGCGGTCGGGCTGACCGACATCGGCTTCGGGCTCTACCGGGCGATGCAGGTCGACGACGCGGCCCATGCCGGTATGCGCTATGCGCTCGTCCACGGCTACGACGCCACCGCGATCTCGGCGCAGGTCGCCGCCGTCGAAGGATTCGCGATCACCGCCTCGCCGCCGCCGGAGCGCTATTGCGGGTGTCCCTCGTCGAGCGGGGTCGACCAGGCGAGTTGCGACACGTTCTGTCCGGACGGGTCGACCACCGGCACCTACGTGTCGGTCACGGCGTCGGCGACCTATGTGCCGCCGATCTCCTTTCCGCTGATCCCGGAGTCCTTCGCGCTGCGGTCGACCTCGGTGGCGAGGCTGCAATGAGCGTCGGGATGCGACTTCGGCGCTGCGAGCGCGGAACGACGGCGGTCGAGTTCGCCATCACGGCGCCGCTCTACCTGATGGTCGCCGTCGGGATCCTCCAGCTCAGCCTCTATCTGTGGACCATGCTCGGTCTGAAGCATGCGGTGGACATGTCGGCGAGATGCGCCAGCATCGGCGCGGCGACCTGCAGCGACGCCACGGCGACGCAGAAATATGCGGTCACCCAGGCCTACGGGCTTTCCGTCGAGCCGACACGCTTCGTGGTCGCCAAGGAGAGTTGTGGGCAATCGGTGTCGGTTCGCTACGACTACACCGTCGAAATCCCGATGCTGTCGCCGATGAAGCTCCCGGTCGACGCTCGCTCGTGTGTTCCGGCCTATTGAGGTGAGTGGAGCGGCGACGAGCGAGCAGAATCACGTATCCGTCCGCGTCTCTGCTCGCTTCGCGAGCTTACAGGAAGCGTCGATGCCCGGCGGAACCTCTCGATACTCAGCTGTTTCACGGATTTCGCCGAGGCGATACATATGAGTATATTCTAATCCGCCATCTGCTCTCCATGCCGCCTTCGCGGGGCCGAGACCAGATGTGTGGCATCGACACAACCAACGTCGGCAAGCGGCCGCGTCGGGGACGTGTGACGCGTTTCCGACCACTGCTTCGCCGGAGAGCAAGAGGGGGAGGATCATGAGCGAAGTGCGCGCATCGAGATTGGTCTCCGTCGGATTGGCGGCGGCGATGGGAATTCTGGCGACGGCAGCGGTCGCGCAGCAGGCGGCGCCGTCCGCCGCTCCGGCAGCAGCGCCGGCCGCTCCGGCGGCGCAGGCGCCGGCCCCGTATCCGGCCTATCCCTACGGCGGTCATCCGCCCTATTACGGCTACGGTCATCCCTACGGCGGCTACGGCGGCTATCCCCCCTACGGCGGCTACGGTGGCTATCCTCCTTACGGCGGCTACGGCGGCTATCCCTATTACGGCGGTTACGATCCCTATTGGGGCGGCCCGTGGGGACGCCGTGGTGGTTGGGGCCGTCGCGGCTGGGGTCCGTGGGACGGCGGTTGGATGCCCTGGAACTGGTGACGATCACCCCGGCGTGACGCCGGCGCCGCGGGATCTCCGGTCGGCGTGAGAGCCGGTCGGAGGGGGTCGCTCTCGGAGGTTTCCGGGGGCGAGCGGTCGCGGTGAGGATCCTGGGAATTCGAAGAACGATCGGACGGGCGCCGGAGGATTTCGGCGCCCGATTTCGTTCGTCGGGGAGGGGGTGCGGTTCGTGGAGGC
>CALMYM010000457.1 GCA_937873675.1 uncultured Alphaproteobacteria bacterium
CGGCGTCCGGGTTGCGGGCGAGCGCGGTGGCGACGCCGTAGACGGTGACCGGCATTTCGCGCTCGGTGAACAGCCGCCACAGCCGCCAGAAACCGGCGCGTGAGCCGTACTCGTACATGCTCTCGATGTTCATGTGGCGCTTGCCCGGCCAGGGCTGGGCGCCGAGCACGTCGGAGAGGAAGGCTTCGGAACCGGCATCGCCGTGGAGGATGCAGTTCTCGCCGCCCTCTTCGTAGTTGACGACGAACTGCACCGCGACGCGCGCTTCGCCCGGCCAATGCGGATGCGGCGGGTTGCGGCCGTAGCCGATCAGATCACGGGGATAGGCGGGGGTTTCGGCCATGTCGGCTCTCTCCGAAGACGCGATGTCGGCGGAGAGTGCGCCGGTCGATCGCGAAATTTCAAGTGCAACGGCGCCTCACTCTACGGTGCGACGCGAAGTCGAGCCGTGGCGGAACTTCGTGTGACGCTGCGAGGCGGTGAAGCTCCGATTCCGATTCAGCCACTTCGCGCGACGATTCCGGCGGGACGAAGAACGGGAGTCGGATCAGCCGCTTGCCCGATCTCGTCGGGATCGAGAATCGACCCGGCCCGGACCCCGGAAGGGGAGCGGGCCGTGGCCACGGATCGACAGGGGAACTGCGGGGTCAGCGCAGCGCGCGGTGGCGCGAGGGTGAAGCGCCGGCCCGGACGGGCGCCAGGGCCGGCCGGAACTGCGGCAGTTTCAGAACCTCGAGCTTCATGCCGCCCTTGGGTTCGTCGTCGTCGTCGTCCTTGGGCAGGAACATGATCGCCGCGCCCATGGCCACCGAACTCATGGTGACGATGAAGCCGAAGAACAGCAGCAGGATCGGGATCCACGGTTCGGAAGACGACATCATCAGGGTGCGCAGGTGCGCCGTGTCGGTGATCAGCACCACCGCGGCGAGGGCGGCGGCGACACCGGCTCCGATCAGCCAGTTGATCGCGAGCAGGCGCAGCAGCGGCTCGTCGCGCAGACGACGAGGCCCGCCCGCGGTCGCCAGACCCGGATCGAAGGGATCGAATTCCTGCCGGTCGTCTCCACCCGTCATCACAGGTTCTCCCGATGTCGACACGATCAACATAGTCCAACCGCGCGGGACGGAAAGTGCGCGGATGGCAGCAGTGGTGTTTTTCCCGATGGAGAACGGTCACTGTGCGCTGCGCCATGGCACGGCACGTGCTTTCGAGGTGGATATCCGATCGCGAGAGTCGACACGCAGAGCAACAGGAGGACGTCCGATGTCGCGACCACTTCGAGAGCATCCGAACCCGACCACGGACCGACCGGAAACCGACATTTCGTCAGTGTTCGGCGATTACGATCAGGCGCTCGAAATCCGGTTGATGGCGATGCGGGCGCTGCTCCAGCGGGTGCGGCCGGGGAGCGATGCGGAAGCCTTGCATGCACTGCGTGCCGCTTTTCCGGGCAGCAGTTTGGCGGAGCGCGTGTCGGTGCTCAGCAGCGAGGCAGAGGGTTCGGCCTGATCTACCGCGGCGCACAAGAAATCAAGGCGTTGGCGGCGTCTTCGGATCGTCGGCCGGAGCCGGCGACGCGGCGTCGGCGGCGGCGAGAACACGATAGCGGCGCCAACCGAAGGGGATGAGCGCGAGGTAGCCGAGCGTCACCACCGCCAGGATCTCGAAGGGGAAGCTGATCAGCGCGGCGATACACAGCACGAAGCCGACCGACACCGGGATGATCTGCTCGCGCGGAATGCGCATGCCGAGCTTCTTGCCGGACCACGTCGGGATGGTCGAGACCATCATGAAGGCGACGAAGAGCAGGTAGACCGCCACCACGACGGCGACGCGGCGATCGAGATCGAAGGCGAAGATCTGCTGGAGGTAGAGCGGCAGCAGCGCCGACAGCGCGCCGGCGGGCGCCGGCATGCCGACGAAGAAGTTCTGCTGCCACGCCGGCTTCGGCGTCTCCAGCATGACGTTGAAACGAGCGAGGCGCAGCACCGCGGCGATGACGTAGCCGAGCACCGCCAGCCAGCCGAAGGACGGGGCGAACTTCAGCACCCAGATGTGCAGCAGCAGGCCCGGCACGACGCCGAAATTGACGAAATCGGCGAGGCTGTCGAGTTCGGCGCCGAAGCGCGAGGTGCCCTTGAGCCAGCGCGCCATGCGACCGTCGACGGCATCGAGCGTGGCGGCGAGCGCCACCGCGCCGACCGCCCATTCGAAGCGTCCCTCGAGGCCCATGCGGATGCCGGTGAGACCGGCGCAGAGCGCCAGTAGCGTCACCAGATTGGGCAGCACGACCCGGAACGGCACCAAGCGCAGGCGGAAGCGATGACCGGTCTTCACCGACTGGTGTTCGACGGGCGGGAAGAGATCGTCCATCGCGGGCCCTCCTGTGGCACCACCGGCCTCAAGACGCGCGGGTCGGGCGCGGGGCGCCGCCGGTCTGCGTCAGATCGGCGAGGATGGTCTCGCCGGCGAGCGTCGTCTGGCCGAGCGCCACCGCCGGTACCGTGCCGAGGGGCAGGAAGACGTCGAGGCGCGAGCCGAAGCGGATCATGCCGAAACGGGTGCCGGCCGCCAACTCCTCGCCACCTTTGACCCAGGAGACGATGCGGCGGGCGACCAGACCGGCGATCTGGACGCAGCCGATGGTGCCGAGCGAATGGGTGATGACGAGGCCGTTGCGCTCGTTGTCGAGCGAGGCCTTGTCGAGTTCGGCGTTGAGGAACTTGCCCGGCGTGTAGACGACGCGGTCGATCTTGCCGGAGATCGGCATGCGGTTCACGTGAACGTTGAAGACGTTCATGAAGATCGAGATGCGCAGCATCTTTTCCGCCGGCAGGCCCAGCTCCGGCGGCGGCAGGACCTCGACGAGATGGGAGATGCGGCCGTCGGCCGGCGAGACGACCAGCCCCTCGCCCTGCGGGGTGACGCGCACGGGATCGCGGAAGAAGGCGGCGACCCAGATGGTGAGCCCGAGCAGGATCCAGAACAGCGGCTGCCAGAAGGAGCCGATCACCAGGGTCAGCACCGCGGCGATGGCGACGAAGGGCCAGCCCTCACGATTGATCGGCGGGAAGGCCTTGGTGATGGTGGAGAGGAGGCTGTCCATGGGGTGTCTCGTCTTCTCGCGCGCTCTCACAGAGAGGGGGGCGGGTCTCGTTCTTTCCGCCGATGCCTATACGGGATCTGCGGCGTTGGGAAGGCGGTGTACCGACACGCTCCTCTTCTCCCCTCGCGGCAAGCTCGGCGCAAATCGGTCGATCAGGGTCCGTGCGCGATCCTTCGAGACGGGCCTTCGGCCCTCCTCAGGATGAGGGGCCCGAGATTCCCGGCAGAAATCGAACGCCTCATGCTGAGGAAGCGTCCGAAGGACGCTGTCTCGAAGCATCTCGCACGGAAGGAAAGCCAGATCGGGCGGATCGCAAGCTGCCGACGCGTGGCGCGACCGGGAGAGACGACCGAGGCCCCTCCCCTCACTCCGCCGCGGGCGCGCCGCGCTTGACGACGCCGAAGGGGTCCTCGGCTTCGGTCTTCTCCAGCTGTTCGCGCGCCTCGTCGGCGGCGCGCTGGCGAGTCCACATCGAGGCGTAGAGGCCGTCCTGGGCGAGCAGTTCCTCGTGCCGGCCGCGTTCGGCCACCACACCCTGGTCGAGCACCAGGATCTCGTCGGCGTTGACGACGGTGGAGAGCCGGTGGGCGATGACCAGCGTCGTGCGGTTCTGCGAGACGCGGTCGAGGGCGCCCTGGATCTCGCGCTCGGTGTGGGTGTCGAGCGCCGAGGTCGCCTCGTCGAGCATGAGGATCGGCGGCGCCTTCAGAATGGTGCGGGCGATCGCCACGCGCTGCTTCTCGCCGCCGGAGAGCTTCAGACCGCGTTCGCCGACTTCCGTTTCGTAGCGCTTGGGCAGGCGCTCGATGAAGTCGCCGATCTGGGCGAGGCGGGCGGCTTCCTCGACCTCGGCATCGGAGGCGTCGGGGCGACCGTAGCGGATGTTGTAGGCGACCGTGTCGTTGAACAGCACCGTGTCCTGCGGGACCATGCCGATGGCGTGGCGCAGGCTGGTCTGGGTGACGTCGCGCAGGTCCTGGCCGTCGATGGTGATGCGGCCGCCGGAGACGTCGTAGAAGCGGAAGAGCAGCCGCGAGATGGTCGACTTGCCCGCGCCCGACGGACCGACGATGGCCACCGTCTTGCCGGCCGGCACCTGGAAGGAGACGCCCTTGAGGATCTGGCGCTCCGGGTCGTAGGAGAAGGTCACGTCCTCGAAACGCACCGCGGCGTCGGCGACCGCCAGCGGCTTCGCGTCGGCCTTGTCGGAGACCTCGGCCGGCTGGTCGAGGACGGCGAAGAGGCTCTCGATGTCGACGAGGCTCTGCTTGATGTCGCGATAGAGGGTGCCGATGAAGTTGAGCGGCACCGACAGCTGCAGCATCAGCGCATTGATCATGACGAAGTGGCCGACGGTCTGCTCGCCCTTCATCACCGCCCAGGCGGAGAGCGCCATGCACGCAGCCATGCCGGCCGAGAAGATCACGCCCTGACCGAAGTTGAGCCAGGCGAGAGAGGTGTAGGTGCGGATCGCCGCGCCCTCGTACTTGGCCATGGCGCGATCGTAGCGTGCCGCCTCGAGCTCTTCGGCCGTGAAGTACTTCACCGTTTCGAAGTTGAGGAGGCTGTCGACCGCCTTCGACATCGAGTCGGTGTCGGCCTCGTTCATGGCGCGGCGGATGCCGATGCGCCACTGCGAGGCGGCGACCGAGAACCAGACGTAGGCGACCGTGGTGACGAGGATGACGCCGACGTAGATCCAGTCGAACTCATACAGGATCACCGCCGCCATCAGCGCGAATTCGACGATGGTGGGCACACCGGCGAGGATCGAGATGCGGACGATGGTCTCGATACCCTTGGCGCCGCGCTCGACGATGCGGGAGAGGCCGCCGGTGCGCCGCGTCAGGTGATAGCGCAGCGACAGCGCATGGAGATGGCGGAAGGTCTGAGTGGCGAGGCCGCGCACGGCGTGCTGGCCGACGCCGGCGAAGAGGGCGTCGCGCAACTGGTTGAAGCCGACCGAGGTGACGCGCACCACACCCCAGGCGACGACCAGCAGCACCGGCACGGCGAGGAGCTGGGCCTTCTCCGGCTCGGGCCCGACGGCGAGCAGGTCGGTCGACCACTTGTAGACATAAGGAAGGAAGACGGTCAGCACCTTGCCCAGCACCAGGGCGAACAGTGCCAGCACCACCGCCCGCTTCAGCTCCGGCCGATCGGCCGGCCACAGGTGCGGCCACAGGTTCTTCAGCGTTTCGAGCGTCTTTCCTTCGTCGGCCGAGACGGGGCCGACGGGGCGATGGATACGTGACATGGGAAGAACCGGATCGGAACGAGAAGGAAAAGAGGGCGCGGGCGCCGTCCTCCTCAGATAGAGGCTCTTTCGCAGATTTCAAAGGCATCCGGCCGACATGGCCGCCCACGGCCCGGCGCATGAGGCTTCCTGGTCACGCCCGCCCGGGGGCATCCGTTCCCCGGACGCACGGGGTTTCGGCGTCACACGGAAGCGCTAGAGTGGCGGCGAACCCGATCGCCGACTCGACCGCCTCGCGGTCGGCGGCGGGACCGGTCGGCGGCGCCGGCCGGACGTCATGAGAGGACTTCTCCCCGTGTCGAAACTCTCCGCCATCTGCATCTACTGCGGCTCCGGCGCCGGCGCCGATCCGGCCTTCGAAGGCGCGGCGATCGAACTCGGGCAACTGTTGGCGCGCGAGGGCATCCGCCTCGTCTACGGCGGCGGCTCGCTCGGGCTGATGGGCGCGGCGGCGCGCGCCTGTCTCGCCTCCGGCGGCAAGGTCACCGGCATCATCCCGCAGTTCCTGGTCGACAAGGAGGTGATGCTGCCGGAGGTGACCGAGCTGATCGTCACCGCCGACATGCACGAGCGCAAGCGGCTGATGTTCGAGCATTCCGACGCCTTCGTGGCGCTGCCCGGCGGCATCGGCACGCTCGAGGAGGTGGTCGAGCAGATGACCTGGGCGCAGCTCGGCCGCCACGCCAAGCCGATCATGCTCGCCAACATCGCCGCCTTCTGGGACCCGCTGGTCACCCTGCTGCATCACATGCAGGAGAACGCCTTCATCCGCCCGGGCTTCGAACTCTCCTACGGCGTGGCCAACTCGATCGACGACATCCTGCCGAAGATGAGAAAGCGCCTCGCCCAGCTGGCGGCGCGGGCGGCGGAAGCGGGAGCCGTGGATCTGAAGAAGATGTGAGGGGCGTTCCGAGGCGGCGGGGCGCAGGCGCCCTCGATCGCCCTCGGGCTCAGCGGCTGGCGTCCCCTTCTCCCCTCGCGGGAGAAGGTGCCCCGCAGGGGCGGATGAGGGGGCGCAGCGAAGCGGCAACCGGGCGGATACCACGAGCGCCGATCCCGCCGAGAGGCCCATACCCCTCATCCGGCCTTCGGCCACCTTCTCCCGCAAGGGGAGAAGGGGTCGTCGTCGGTAGGTCTGCCCTTCGCGTGGCCATTCTCCGCATTTGCGAGGAACCCCTGAGGAGCCGGCCGCTCCAAACGACGCCTCACGCCATCTTCGACGCGCCGTTCCTGACCAGCCGGTAGAAGATACTGTCCATCAGCGCCTGGAACGAGGCGTCGATGATGTTCTCGGAGACGCCGATGGTGGTCCAGGTGTTCTTGGCGCCGTCGCGGCTCTCGATCAGGACGCGGGTGGTCGCGCCGGTGCCGCCGTTGAGGATGCGGACCTTGAAGTCGACCAGCTCGAGGTCCTCGATCATCTTCTGATAGGGGCCGAGGTCCTTGCGCAGCGCCGCGTCGAGGGCGTTGACCGGGCCGTTTCCTTCCGCGACCGAGAGGAACAGCTCGTCACCGATCTTCACCTTCACGATCGCTTCCGACTGGGTCACCGTCTCGCCGTTCGACTCGATGCGGCGGCCGACGATGACGCGGAAGCTCTGCACCTCGAAGAAGCGCGGCACATGGCCCAACGTCCGGCGCGCCAAGAGCTCCAGCGAGGCGCCGGCGGCCTCGTAGGAGAAGCCGCGGGCCTCGCGCTCCTTCACTTCGGCGAGCAGTTTGTCGAGGCGCGGGTCGGCGCGATCGACCTCGATGCCGAAGCGGGCGAGCTCGGCGAGCAGGTTCGACTTGCCGGCCTGATCGGAGACGAGGACGCGGCGGCGATTGCCGATGCTCTCCGGCGTCACGTGCTCGTAGGTCTTGGGGTCCTTGACGATCGCCGAGGCGTGGATGCCGGCCTTGGTGGCGAAGGCGTTGGCGCCGACATAAGGGGCGTGGCGGTTGGGCGAGCGATTGAGGATGTCGTCGAAGGCGCGGGAGACGTGGGTCAGCTCCTTCAGCATCTCCGGGGCGACGCCGATCTCGTAGTGCTCGGCGTATTCGGGCTTCAGCGCCAGCGTGCCGATGATGGTGACGAGATTGGCGTTGCCGCAGCGCTCGCCGATGCCGTTGAGGGTGCCCTGGACCTGGCGGACGCCGGCGCGCACCGCGGTCAGCGAATTGGCCACCGCCTGGCCGGTGTCGTCGTGGACGTGGATGCCGAGGTGGCTGCCGGGGACCTCGACGGTGACCCGGCGGACGATCTCGTCGACCTCGTGGGGCAGCGTGCCGCCGTTGGTGTCGCAGAGCACGACCCAGCGGGCACCCGAAGCGTAGGCGGTGCGGGCGACGTCGAGGGCGTAATCGGGGTTGGCCTTGTAACCGTCGAAGAAGTGCTCGCAGTCGATCATCGTCTCGCGGCCGCTCGCGACCGCCGCCTCGACGGTGAGCTTCACGCAGTCGAGGTTCTCGGCGAGCGTCGTGCCGAGCGCCACGTCGACGTGATAGTCCCAGGCCTTGGCGACGAAGCAGTTGGCGTCGGCCTCGGCGCGCAGCAGGACGGCGAGACCGGGGTCGTTCGACACCGAGACGCCGGCGCGCTTGGTCATGCCGAAGGCGGTGAACTTCGCGCGCTTCGTCCGCTTCTCCTCGAAGAAGGTGGTGTCGGTCGGGTTGGCGCCGGGATAGCCGCCCTCGACGTAGTCGACACCGAGGTCGTCGAGGAGGCGGGCGATGCGCAGCTTGTCGTCGAGGGTGAAGTCGACACCGGACGTCTGGGCGCCGTCGCGCAGAGTCGTATCAAAGAGGTAGACGCGCTCTTTCATCTTCTTCACTCACCGATTCAAGTTCCGAATCCGCTCGCTCACGGAGAGATTCGGCGTCTTCACGTTCAGATTCCGATTCCGCCTCAGGCCCCTTTCGGCGGCCATTCGGCGGTGTCGTGGTCGGGGTGCTGGTAGGAGACGATCTCGGCGAAGAACGCCTCGACCTTCGCCTGCTGTTCGGGTGCCCGGCCGGGCAGGGTCGCCAGTTCGTGGAACCACGGCATGCGGCTCTCGACGCCGACCTGGATCGCCGGGGCGATCTCGGCCGGCGCATCGAAGGCACCGAGGGCGACCTCGGTGTGTTCGTAGCCGTCGGGCTCGTAGGTCAGCGGCGTGCCGCAGTCGGGGCAGAAGCCGCGACGGATCTTGTTCGACGAGCGGAAGCGCTTCGGCTCGCCGCGGGTCCAGACGAGACCGATCGCCGTGACCAGCGGCCCGTAGTGACCGCCGAAGGCCTTCTGGCACATGCGGCAGTGACAGATCGAAGCCCGGCCCAGCTCCTCGCAGCGGAACCGCACGGCCCCGCACTGGCACCCCCCGGTGAGCGTGGTCATGGGACGTCCCTCCCTCGTGTCGAATCCCGATGCGCTTCGCGCGCCCCCTCATCCGACCGCTTCGCGGAAGTCTCAGATTGCGCTT
>CALMYM010000458.1 GCA_937873675.1 uncultured Alphaproteobacteria bacterium
AGGATGCGATGGACGAGCTGTTCACCCAGACCCGGGCGATCTTCGTCTCCGATCCGGTCGAGCCGAAGAAGTTCCCCAAGCGCATCGCCTTCAACCTGATCCCCCACATCGACGTGTTCATGGAGGACGGGTTCACGAAGGAAGAGTGGAAGATGATGGCCGAGACCAAGAAGATTCTCGACCCGAAGATCAAGCTGACCGCCACCTGCGTGCGCGTGCCGGTGTTCATCTCCCACTCGGAATCGGTCAACGTCGAGTTCGAGAAGCCGGTCACCGCCGACGAGGCGCGCGACATCCTGCGCGAGGCGCCGGGCGTGCTGGTGATCGACAAGCACGAGCCGGGTGGCTACATCACCCCGCACGAGGCGGCCGGCGAGGACGCGACCTACATCTCCCGTATCCGCGAGGACAACACGGTGGAGAACGGCCTCGCCTTCTGGTGCGTCTCCGACAACCTGCGCAAGGGCGCGGCGCTCAACGCGGTGCAGATCGCCGAGGTGCTGGTCAACCGCGGCCTGATCAAGCCGAAGGCGGCCGCGGCGGCGTGATCCGCGGCCGGGTCAACGGATGAGAACGTGATCGGCGCTCCGTGAGGGGCGCCGGTTTCGCTTTCGGCGTATAGATCTACGTTTTAAATGATTCGATCCTTGCGTGTAGTGCGTTTGATCTACTTGTTAGCTCCGCGATATCTGGAGCAATCAGTTTGCATAGAGTTGAATTATCATCTCTAGTTGACAATCCAAGATTTTCAGAGATGAACTTTATCGAATTTATTGCATCAGAGTATCTGCCATGTAGTACGGGCTCATGATGAGCAAGTCTGTTCCTTGTCTGGTAGATTGTTTCAAGGCTATCTGCGATTTCTGAGCGATCAATTTTCTTATTCGGAAATGTCTTCTTTAAGGTTCTTTTCCATAAACTGTGCTGATAATCTGGTCCATACAATCTCTTCCAGAAGTAAAAAGTCAGCTCTGCGATGATTTTGCCGGTAGTCACGGTGATGCAAGATTGTCTCCGCTTTGAGACCGCCGTATGGGCCACTCCTGCTGGTCTGCCGTGTGGAAACGCGATTGCATCTAACTGAACTTTTTCTTGATGATTCAATTTTGCATATTCCGCGCGTTTCGCGCTGGCAGCTGCGATTCGAATTTTTTCATGCTCTGGTTTTTTCCATTCAAAGCTGGGTGGGGGATTGAAAAGCCAGTCGGCTGATCCGAAGAACTCTTGAAGGTTGTTGCAAAGTGAATTTCTAATGAATATTTCAATTGTCGCAATTATGGTCATTAAATCAGCCCCAACTCGAATTGTTTCTTGATGTAATTCGACGGCGTCATGCAAAGACCCAGTCAGGCTGACCAGCCTGTGAAGCCGTTCCTCAGAAAGATGTGCTGATATATGTGTCAGTTCCGGTGCCGAAAATACTATTTGACACCCCCGGCTTGTTGTAAGATAATTCCGCTCGAAAAGTCAGGATTAGATCGGCAGCGCCTTTCGGGGTGACGGATCCCTGACTTACCAATTGAAAGGCACCCTTTGGGGTGCCTTTCTTTTTTGTACAGATTGCCGAAGGCTTCAATCTAAAATCGTACCATGGCCGACTGGAACCCCGAACTCTATGCCCGCTTCGCCGACGAACGCGCGCGGCCGGTGCACGATCTGTTGGCGCGGGTGCCGCTGGCGAGCCCCGAGCGGATCGTCGATCTCGGCTGCGGGGCGGGGGCGTCGACGGCGCCGTTGCTGGCGCGCTGGCCGGGGTGCGACGTGCTCGGGATCGACACCTCGCCGGCGATGATCGCCGAGGCGCGGGCGAAGGTGCCCGGCGCGCGCTACGAGATCGCCGACGGGTCGACGTGGACGCCCGAGGCGCCGGTCGATCTGGTCTTCTCCAATGCGACGCTGCAGTGGATCCCCGATCACCCGACGCTGTTGCCGCGCCTCATGGGCTGGCTGAAGCCCGGCGGTGTGCTCGCGGTGCAGATGCCCGACAATCTCGACGAACCGAGCCATGCGTCGATGCGGGCGGTGGCGGCGGAGGAGCCGTTCGCGGAGCGCCTCGAGGACGCGGCGGGGGCGCGGACCAAGCTGCTCGGCTACGAGGAGACCTGGGACGTGCTGGCGCCGCAGGCGAGCGCCGTCGACATGTGGCGGACGACCTACGTCCACCCGCTCATGGGCGCCGCGAAGATCGTGGAGATGGTGCGTTCGACCGGCTTGAAGCCGTTCGTCGATCCGCTCGACGAGGTGACCCGCGCCGACTATCTCGCCCGCTACACGGCGCGCATCGCCGCCGCCTATCCGGCCTGCCACGACGGCCGGGTGATGTTCCGCTTCCCCCGGCTGTTCTTCGTCGCGGTCAAGCGCTGAGGGGCGGACGGAGCGTCGCGATGCCTCCTTCTCCCCTCGCGGGAGAAGGTGCCCCGAAGGGGCGGATGAGGGGGTGCCGCGGAGCGGCAACCGGGTGAATGCGGCGGCCTCCCTGGTCGGTGGAGAGGTCCAGACCCCTCATCCGGCCTTCGGCCACCTTCTCCCGCAAGGGGAGAAGGGACGGCCTACGGCCGTCGCGGGGTGCTCCGTCGATCCGGTCTCAATCCTTCTCGGGCCGCTTGGCGGTCACTTCGATCTCGATCTTCATCTCCGGCTTGACCAGACCGCAGACGATCATCGTCGCGGCGGGGCGGACGTCGGCGAAGAACTCGCCGACGATCGGGAAGACCACGTCCATCATCGCCGCGTCGGTGATGTAGTAGGTGACGCGCACCACGTCGGCGAGGAGGAAGCCGCCCTCGTTCAGCGCCTTGGTGATGGTCGCCATGGCGTTGCGGGTCTGGTCCTCGACGCTCTCGGGCATGGACATGGCGGCGTAGTCGTAGCCGGTGGTGCCGGACACCCAACACCATTCTTCCTGCACCACGGCGCGCGAGTAGCCCGCGACCTTCTCGAAGGGCGAGCCGGTGGAGATCAGGCGGCGCTTGGTCATGTCGGGATCCTTTCGGGTCGGGGGACGGCCGACCGTGGCGGTCGGCGGGTTCGGTGGGGGTACCGAAGGCCGGAGGGGCTGGCGCAGCCGGCCTTGGAAGGGACGCGGA
>CALMYM010000459.1 GCA_937873675.1 uncultured Alphaproteobacteria bacterium
CGGTTTGGAAGATGGAGGCGGGTGGGGGGCGGGCGGGCGGGGGGTGACCCCGGGAGGGGGGGCGTTATTGCGAGCCGGGGGGGGGGAACCCCCCGCCGTTTTCGCGTTTCGGGGATGGTTCGAGGCACGGAATCGTAGGGTGCATCGAACGAAGTGAAATGCACCGGCCGAGCCCACGAGGAACGTCCGAGCTCACCACGATCGCCGTCACCATGCCGAACAGGTGAAGTGGTATTACGCCGATCGCGGCGGCGACCCTGCGCGATGGTTCGAGGCTCGCTCCGCTCGCACCTCACCATGAAGCGTTCGTCTTCATCGACGCGAAAAAAGCGCTTCATGGTGAGGTGCTCGCCGAAGGCGAGCCTCGAACCATCACGCACGGAGTAGAGACCCGCGGAATACGGCTTCGCCCATTCCGCCCTACGATCTACGTCCTCACTCCGCCGCCGCGGCTTTCGCCGCGCGCCATTGCGCCAGCACGGCCCTGAGTGCGGCGGGCTTCACCGGCTTGTTGAGCACCGAGATCGACTTCTCGCCCGCCTCCTCGCGCACCGCCGGGGTGCGGTCGGCGGTGATCAGCGCCGCCGGCAGGTCGGCGCCGAAGCGCCATCGGAGCTGCACCACCGCGTCGATGCCGGTGCCGTCGTCGAGGTGATAGTCGACGAGCAGGATGTCGGGGCCGCGGCCGCGCTCCTTGACCAGTTCGGACAGGGCCGCCGAGGCCTCCTTCTGGTCGCGCGCCTTGACCACCTGGATGCCCCAGCCGACCAGCAGCGCCTCCATGCCGTCGAGGATCTTCTCCTCGTTGTCGAGACACAGCGCCGTCATGCCGTCGAAGCGGGTCGACGACATCCGCGGCGTCCCGACGTCCGGCAGCACGTTCGGCATCGCCGCCGCCGTCGGCACGTCGACGAAGAAGCGCGAGCCCTTGCCCGGCTGCGACTGGAGATCGATCGGATGGCCGAGCACCCGGCCGATGCGCTCGACGATGGAGAGGCCGAGGCCGAGGCCGCGGGCGATCTTGGCGCCCTGGTCGAGCCGTTGGAACTCCTGGAAGATCACCCGCTGCTTGGCGAGCGGAATGCCGAGGCCGGTGTCGAGCACCTCGACCGTCAGCCGCCCGCGCCGCCGCCTCACCCCGACCAGCACCCGCCCCTCGGGCGTGTACTTGATGGCGTTGGAGACGAGGTTCTGCACCAGACGGCGCAACAGACGCCGGTCGGAGCGCACCCACAGGCTCGACGGCAACACGGTGAACTCGAGCTCGCGCGCCTTGGCGATCGGCTCGAACTCGACCTTGAGCTGCTTCAGGATGTCGTCGATGCGGAACACCGAGAACTCGGGCTTGAGCGCCCCGGTGTCGAGCCGCGAGATGTCGAGCAGCGCGCCGAGGATCTCCTCGACCGCGTCGAGCGATTGGTCGATGTTGACCGCATGGGTCTCGAGCGGCGTCTGGACGGTCTTCTCCACCAGCGAGGTGGCGTAGAGCCGCGCCGCGTTGAGCGGCTGCAGGATGTCGTGGCCGGCGGCGGCGAGGAACTTGGTCTTGCCGATGTTGGCGTCGTCGGCTTCCGCCTTGGCGCGCGACAGCTCGGCGTTGAGCCGGGTCAGCTCCTCGGTGCGTTCGCGCACCCGCCGTTCCAGCGTTTCGTTGGCCCGCGCCAGCGCCTCCGCCGAGGTGACGCGTTCGGTGATGTCGGTCCAGGTGGTGACGATGCCGCCGTCGGGCATCGGCGCGGTGCGAACTTCGATCACCGCGTCGGTCGAGGCGAGGCGCTCGTGATAGGTCTCCATCCGCCGGACCAGTCGGTCGATGCGGTCCTTGATGATCCGCTCCGGATTGCCGGGGCCGAATTCGCCGCGCTCGGCCCGGTCGCGGATGATCGTCTGCAA
Source organism: uncultured Alphaproteobacteria bacterium (assembly GCA_937873675.1). Taxonomy (GTDB): domain Bacteria; phylum Pseudomonadota; class Alphaproteobacteria; order Rhizobiales; family Ancalomicrobiaceae; genus CALBKH01. The sequence continues at coordinate 1,894 of CALMYM010000459.1, forward strand.
CGACACGCCGACCTGGGCGAACTCCGGCGACAGATCGAGGATCTGGCGGAACTGGCGGTTCCAGCAGATCAGCCCGAGCTCGCGGTCGAACACCGAGATGCCCTGGCCGACCTGATCGAGCGCGATCTGGAGAAGATCGCGGTTGTACTGGATGGCGGCGGAGGCGTCGTCGAGGAGCTTCACCGCCGCCTTGGTCGACGGATCGCGCCGCTTGACCAGAAGCGACAGCACGAGGCGTGACGACGCCGCGCCGATCGCCGAGGCGAGCAGCTGTTCGGCGAAGCGCAGCGTGTGCAGATCCGCCTGCCGGTCGCCGATCATCGCCACCGAATGCGTCCGGCCGTAGTCGGCGAAGGCGCGAGTGGTGCGCTCCTCGCCGAGGTAGCGGGCGACGGTCGAGATCAGGTCGTCGACCGTGACCGCCGTGCGCCAGCGCCTGAGCGCCGGGGTCGGCGTGAAGTCCGAGGGCACGAAGACGTTGGCCTGCAGCCGTTCGATCGGTTCCGGCGCGCGCGTCAGCGACACCGTGACGAAGACCGCGGTGTTGACCAGCAGGCTCCAGAACACGCCGTGGGCGAGCGGGTCGAAGGCGAGCGAGAACAGCGCCTGCGGCCGCAGCAACCACAGCCCGAACGGCCCCAGGTGGAGCACCGAACTCGGTCCGTAGCCGGCCTCGATGAAGGTCGGCATCGCCAGCGTGTAGATCCACAGCGCGAAGCCGGCGAGGAGGCCGGCGATGGCGCCGCGCGCCGTGCCGCGCCGCCAGATCAGGCCGCCGAAGAAGGCCGGCGCGAACTGGGCGATCGCCGCGAAGGCGAGGAGGCCGATCTCGGAGAGCGCCGAGACGTCCGCCACGGCCCGGTGATAGGCGTACGCCAGCAGCAGGATGACGAAGATCGCCACCCGGCGCAGCGTCAACAGCACCCGCACCATGTCGGGGCCGTCGTCCTCGAACTGCAGGCTGCGCCGCACCAGGACCGGCACCACCAACTCGTTGCAGACCATGACCGCGAGAGCCAGCGCCGCGACGATGACCATGGCGGTCGCCGCCGACAGGCCGCCGATGAAGGCGACCAGCGTCATCACCTGCGATCCCGCGTCGAGCGGCAGGCGCAGCACATAGGTGTCGGCGTCGATCGCCGTGCCGTAGCGCACCAGACCGGCCATGGCGATCGGCACGACGAAGATGTTGATGGCGACGAGATAGGCCGGGAACATCCAGCGCGCCGCGGTCAGTTCCGAGCTCGTGTGGTTCTCCACCACCCCGACGTGGAACATCCGCGGCAGGAGCAGGATGGCGAAGAACGACAGGAGCGACATCACGATCCAGTTGCCGCCCGACAGGCCGCGCGTGAACATGTCGACGCCGAGCGGATTGGAGGTCGCCGCGGTGAAGAGATCGTGCGGGCCTTCGAAGAGCACGAAGAGCGCGTAGACGCCGACCGCGGTGAGCGCCACCAGCTTCACCACCGATTCCGTCGCCACCGCCAGCATCAGGCCGGACTGGTGCTCGGTGGCGTCGCTGTGGCGGTC
>CALMYM010000460.1 GCA_937873675.1 uncultured Alphaproteobacteria bacterium
CAGACGTGTGCTCTTCCGATCTCCACCCCTCGATCCCGCTCCTGGTCTCCGGCAGGACCCGCGACGGATCCCGTTCGGCGCCAACGGCGCCCGCGTTTGGATGACCGAGCCCAAATAAAAAAGCAAGGCGCCTTCCGGTGCCTTGCTTTCAGACAGTTACGCGTCCGAACCCCTGACCTCGCACCCTCGCTCCCGATAGCGGTGGTTCGAGTGGCTGCTCCGTCGACCCTTGCGAGCCGATGCGGGCGCCCGGGGTTTTCCTCCCGAGACTTAGACCGCGATTTTTCGGGGGCTTGTGGCGTACCGTTCCGGTCTTCGCCCGCCCTCTTCTGATGGCGGGGACCATAGCCGAACTAAATCGGTTTGTCACGACCCGGTGCGGATCCTCGCCACTTTTTCGCCACAACCCACGAATGGCGGAAATCGGGGCGTTTCTAGTCTTTCTGCGATGCGTTCGCATCTTGGGTGAACTGAAATTCGACTTCTCCGAATGTCGAAGAACCGCCTCGACGCCACCGCGAGTCCGACAGAGAAAGGCGTTTTCGGGCGAGTCGAAACGGACGTCCGTTCGTCGTCGGCGGGCCGTCGACCGGTCCGGTCGCGGCCGTCGCCGTTCTCGCCGGTTCGGTGGATGGCCGGCCGGGATCGTGGCGGCGGCCTTGTCTTTTCGCCGTCGCTCGTTCACCAGTGACGCCGGCGATCTTCTTTTCGCCGGGATTCTCGTGCTCCGGTGACCCCGTTGCCCGGGCGAGCGATTCCGGCTTTCCCGACGAGGTCCGTGCCCATGCGTCTCAGCCGCTTCTTCCTGCCGATCCTGAAAGAGACCCCCAAGGAGGCGGAGATCGTCTCCCACCGGCTGATGCTGCGTGCCGGTATGATCCGTCAGCAGTCCGCCGGCATCTATTCCTGGCTGCCGCTGGGTCTCCGGGTTCTCGACAAGATCGGCCGTATCGTCCGCGAGGAGCAGAACCGCGCCGGCGCTCTCGAGATCCTGATGCCGACCATCCAGTCGGCCGAGCTGTGGAAGGAGAGCGGGCGCTACGAGGACTACGGCAAGGAGATGCTGCGCATCGAGGACCGGCTCGAGCGCGAGATGCTCTTCGGTCCGACGGCGGAGGAGGTGGTCACCGACATCTTCCGCGGCTACGTGCGCTCCTACAAGGACCTGCCGCTCAACCTCTACAACATCCAATGGAAGTTCCGCGACGAGCGGCGTCCGCGCTTCGGCGTGATGCGCGGTCGCGAGTTCCTGATGAAGGACGCCTATTCCTTCGACGTCGACCAGGACCGGGCGCGCGAAGCCTACTACCGCATGTTCGTCGCCTATCTGCGCACCTATTCGCGGCTGGGGCTCACCGCCATCCCGATGCGCGCCGATAGCGGCCCGATCGGCGGCGACATGAGCCACGAGTTCATCATCCTCGCCTCGACCGGTGAGAGCCGGGTGTTCTGCCACAAGGATGTGCTCGATCTGCCGATCCCGGCCGAGGACACCGATTTCCGCGGTGATCTGAAGCCGATCGTCGATCGCTGGACGTCGTTCTACGCCGCCACCGAAGAGAAGCACGACGAGGCCGCCTTCGCCGCGGTTCCCGCCGACAAGCAGATCTCGGCGCGCGGCATCGAGGTCGGCCACATCTTCTATTTCGGCACCAAGTACTCCGAGCCGATGGGCGCCAAGGTCGCCGGTCCGGACGGCGTCGAGCGCCCGGTCCACATGGGGTCCTACGGTGTCGGCGTGTCGCGTCTGGCCGGGGCCATCATCGAGGCGAGCCACGACGACGCCGGCATCATCTGGCCGGAATCGGTCGCGCCCTTCCAGATCGGCCTGATCAACATGAAGCCCGGCGACGCGAGCTGCGACGGCGCCTGCGACCGGCTCTACGCCGAGTTGGGTGCCGCCGGGGTCGACGTGCTCCTCGACGACACCGACACCCGTGCCGGCGCCAAGTTCGCGACCATGGATCTGATCGGTCTGCCGTGGCAGCTGATCGTCGGTCCGAAGTCGCTCGCCGAGGGCAAGGTCGAGCTGAAGCGCCGCGCCACCGGCGAGCGCGAACTCCTCACCATCGAGGCGGCGCTCGACCGCCTGACGGCCAAGTGAGACGGAGACGCATCCCCCGATGAGCGCGGCGACGGACGCACGAGAACCCTCCGGCACGAAGCCCTTCGCCGGTTTCGAGTGGATGCTGGCGTGGCGCTATCTGCGCTCGCGTCGCCGCGAGACGTTCATCTCGATCATCGCCGGCTTCTCGTTCCTCGGCATCATGCTCGGGGTGGCGACGCTGATCGTCGTCATGGCGGTGATGAACGGCTTCCGCACCGAGCTGGTCGGCAAGATCCTCGGCCTCAACGGCCACATGCTGGTGCAGGCCACCGCCTCGCAGTTCACCGACTACGAAGCGGTGGCGAAGCGGCTCGCCGAGGTCAAGGGCGTCAAGTTCGCCATGCCCTTCGTCGAGGGACAGGCGCTCGCCTCCGGCCCGGCCGGAGCGTCGGGCGCCCTGGTGCGCGGCCTCGAGCGCGCCGACCTCGACAAGATCTCGCTCGTTTCCAAGAACGTGAAGCTCGGCAGCCTCGACGACTACGCCACCGGCAAGGGCGTCGCCATCGGCTCTCGCCTCGCCCAGAATCTCGGCGTCGGCATCGGCGATCCGGTGACCATCGTCTCCCCGCGCGGCAACGTCACGCCGATGGGGGTGACGCCGCGGGTCAAGGCCTTCCCGGTGGTGGCGATCTTCACGGTCGGCATGTCGGAATACGACGCCAGCTTCGTCTTCATGCCGTTTTCGGAAGCGCAGAGCTATTTCAACCTCGACGGCAAGGCGAGCGCGGTCGAGGTCTACGTCGACGACCCCGACAAGGTCGGCGAGCTGCGCGCGCCGATCGAGGCGGCGGCGAACCGCTCCGTCTACGTGACCGACTGGCGCCAGCGCAACGTCACCTTCTTCTCCGCCCTCGAGGTGGAGCGCAACGTGATGTTCCTCATCCTCATGCTGATCGTGCTGGTGGCGGCGCTCAACATCGTCTCCGGCATGACCATGCTGGTGAAGGACAAGGCGCGCGACGTGGCGATTCTCAGGACGATGGGTGCGACGCGCGGGGCGATCCTCCGGGTGTTCTTCATCACCGGCGCGGCGATCGGCACAACCGGCACCTTCGCCGGACTGCTGCTCGGCCTCTTCATCTGCCAGAACATCGAGGAGGTGCGTCAGGCGCTCTCCTGGCTGCTCAACACCCAGTTGATGCCGCCGGAGGTGTTCTTCCTGTCGCGGATGAAGGCCGACATCCAATCGGGCGAGACGACCGCGACGGTGATCTTCGCTCTCACCCTGTCGCTCCTCGCCACGCTCTATCCGGCCTGGAAGGCGGCCAAGCTCGATCCGGTCGAAGCGCTGAGGTACGAATGATGGCGGCAGTCGACCTCGACGACACCAAGGCGGCGCGGGCCGCGACGGACGAGCCGGTGCTGCGGCTCACCCGCGTCGAACGCCGCTACAAGGAAGGCGACCGCTTCCTCGAAGTGCTGCGCAGTGCCGACCTCGCCATCCATGCCGGCGAGACGGTGGCGCTGATCGCTCCGTCGGGCGCCGGCAAGTCGACGCTGCTGCACGTGGCGGGCCTGCTCGAGCGTCCGGACGGCGGTGAGATCTGGCTCGGCGATGCCGCCACCGGCTCGCTCTCCGACGCCGAGCGGACGCGGCTGCGCCGCATGGAGATCGGCTTCGTCTATCAGTTCCATCATCTGCTGCCCGAGTTCACGGCGCTCGAGAACGTCATGCTGCCGCAGATGATCCGCGGCCTGACGCGCAAGGAGGCGGCGGTGCGGGCGCGCCAGCTGCTGTCCTACATGCGGCTGTCCGAACGCGAGGATCACCGCCCGTCGGAGATGTCCGGCGGCGAGCAGCAGCGCGTCGCCATCGCGCGCGCCGTCGCCAACGTGCCGCGCCTCATCCTCGCCGACGAGCCGACCGGCAACCTCGACCCGAAGACCGCCCACTACGTCTTCGACGCGCTCCAGGCGCTGGTGAAGGCCTCCGGCCTCGCGGCGCTGATCGCCACGCACAACATGGACATCGCCGAGCGCATGGACCGCCGCATCACCCTCGAAGAGGGCAAGATCGTCGAGATTTGAGGATCGCCGCACGGTGGGTCGCTCGGCGCCACTCGTGGTTTCTCACAGGGCGAGGTCCCAGGTCTCGCCGACCAGCGGCGGCCCGAACATCCGATGCGGCTCGGCCGCGACGAGGCGGAAGCCCGCCCGGTCGTAGAGCCGCCGCGCCTCCCCCCGAACGGCGTTGGTCCACAACGTCAGCGTCCGATAACCGCGTTCGCGGGCGAAGCGGATGCAGGCGTCGACCAGCCGCGTGCCGATGCCGGAGCCGCGCATCTCGCTCTCGACGTGGAGGAGGCGGAGCTTCGCGACGTCGTCGTCCTTGCGGGTGACGAAGACCGCGCCGACGATCCGGTCGTCGATCTCGGCGACGAACGATGCCTCGCGGCGCGGGTCGTAGGACCGCAGGAACTCGGCCGCGACCTCCGAGATCAGCGCCTCGAAGCGTTGATCGAAGCCGTAGTCGTCGGCATAGAGGCGGGCCTGCCGGGCGACGACGAAGGCGATGTCGCCGGTGCGGTGCGGCCGGATCACCAGCGGCCCGGCGGCGCCGGGTTCGAGCAGCCGCTCGACGTCCGCCATCGCTCCGACCAGCCGGCCGACCGCTTCCGGGCGCAACGCCTCGAGCCCCGCCGCCACCCGCCGGCACTGTTCGGCCTCGAGCGGGGCGAAGACGGTGCGGCCGTGATCGGTCAGCACGACGGTGCTGCGCCGCGCGTCGCCGGTATCGGCTCGCCGCTCGATCAGACCGGCGGCTGCGAAACGCTTCAGGGTGCGGCTCAACTGGCCCGGATCGATGCCGAGATCACGCGACAGATCGGCGGCGGCGACGCCGTCGTGATGCGCCAGTTCCCACAGGAGCCGCACCTCGCCGAGGGTGTAGGGGCTCGCCAGGAAACCGCGGTCGAGCAGGTCGAGACGGCGGGTGTAGAAGCGGTTGAAGGTGCGTACGCGCTCGACCGCCGCCTCGGTGATCGCGGAACGCGGGTCGTGGTCGGTCATCGTACCCTCCATGAAGAAGATTGATTTAGTCAACCATCTTCATGGAAGAGTCAATGGTCGGGTGAGCCCGAGACTGCGCCGCTCACCACGCTCCGGTGTTCGGCATCGACGCCCAGGGTTCGGCCGCGGCCAGCGCCTCGCCTTTCTGCAACAGCTCGATCGAGATCAGATCGGGCGAGCGGACGAAGGCCATGCGGCCGTCGCGCGGCGGCCGGTTGATGGTCACGCCCGCCGCCATCAGCCGGGCGCAGGTGGCGTAGATGTCGTCGACCTCGTAGGCGAGGTGGCCGAAGTTGCGGGCCGAGCCGTAGTCCTCCGGGTCCCAGTTGTACGTGAGCTCGACCATCGGCGCGTCGCGCCGTCCGGCGACGATCGCCGCTTCCGCCGCGGCGCGGTCCTCGGGGGCGCACAGGAACACCAGGGTGAAGCGACCCTGGGGGCTCTCGTGGCGGCGGAACTCCTCGAGCCCGAGGTGGGTGCACCAGAACGCCAGGCTCTCGTCCAGATCCCGAACTCGCACCATCGTGTGCAGATACCGCATTCTCATCGCCCTCCGAGCCGGTATGATCGACCCCATGAATATCGTCCACGATCCGACCGAGGGAAGCCTCCTGCTCGCCGATCTGATCGGCGCCGCGCACCGTGTGGTGATCTTCACCGGCGCGGGGATCTCGACCGATTCGGGCATTCCCGACTTTCGCGGGCCGAACGGCCTGTGGACCAAGATGGAGCCGATCTATTTCGACGAGTTCGTCTCCTCGGAATCGGCGCGGCTCGAGGACTGGCGCCGCCGCTTCCGCTTCAAGCGCGAGGTGACGGCGGCCGAGCCCAACATCGCCCACAAGGCCATCGCCAAACTGGTCGCCGGCGGCAAGGTGATCGCCGTCATCACCCAGAACATCGACGGCCTGCACCAGCGCGCCGGCGTTCCTTCCGAACATCTCGTCGAGATCCACGGCAACGCCACCCGCGCCGCCTGTCTCGAGTGCGAGGCGCACCACGAACTCGAGGAGATCGAAGCCGAGATCGACCGCACCGGCCATCCGCCGATGTGCCGCGCCTGCGGCGGCCTCCTGAAGTCGGCGGTGATCTCCTTCGGCCAGGCGATGCCGGTGCGCGCCATGATGCGGGCCGAACACGCCACCCAGAACGCCGACCTCTTCGTCGCCGTCGGCTCCTCCCTTCAGGTCCAGCCGGCGGCGAGCCTGCCGGCGGCGGCCAAGTGCGGCGGCGCCAATCTGGTCATCGTCAATCGAGACGCCACCCCTCTCGACCCGATCGCCGATCACGTCCTGCGCGGCCCGATCGGCGAGGTGTTCTCGGCGGTGTGACGCGTTTTCGCGGCCTGCGTCGGGGATAATCGCGGTCCGAGGCGGAAAACTCGGTTTGCCAGCGTGGGGCCGATGCTATCTTTCCGACAGGTGAATTCGACGTCCCGATTCGAGCGTTGCTCGCGGTCGCGACGGATGTGTCTCGGTGTTCTGCATCGGTCGTCCGTAACGGCGCGCGACGGGCTCGGCAGCGGGGGACGACGGCACACGAGACGACGGGGGGCAAGCGGCATGGGGGGGAAGTTCGAAACCGACGCCCGGGTCGTGAAAGAGACCGGCGAGGAGAGTGCGGTCGACGTGCTCGAAGTCGTCGGCACCATCAAGTGGTTCGACGTCGCCAAGGGCTACGGCTTCATCATGCCGGAGAACGGCATGGCCGACGTGCTGCTCCATGTCACCTGCCTGCGTCGCGACGGCTATCAGACGGCCTATGAAGGCGCCCGCGTCGTCGTCGAGGTGCTCGATCGGCCGCGCGGCCTGCAGGCGCTGCGCATCCTCCACATGGACGAATCCACCGCCGTCCATCCCTCCCAACTGCCGCCGTCGCGCACCCACGTCCAGGTCACGCCGACCAGCGGGCTGGAGCGGGCGACGGTGAAGTGGTTCAACCGGGTCAAGGGCTTCGGCTTCGTCACCCGCGGCGAGGGCACGGACGACATCTTCGTCCACATGGAGACGCTGCGGCGCTACGGCCTCGCCGAGCTGCGCCCCGGTCAGGTGGTCTGGGTGCGTTTCGGCGACGGACCGAAGGGCCTGATGGCCGCCGAGATCCGCCCCGACGGCGTCCACCACGTTCCCTCCTCTCACTGAGCCGGGGCCGGCGGCTCGCGCCGCGCTTCGCCCCGCCGTGATCTCGCCACGTCCGCGTGATCGAACGACGTCGATCCATCGATCGAGATCCGACGACGTCTCGCGGAGCTGCGAGGGGAGTGATGCGCGTGATCGCCCAGGGTTCGACCGGCTTGTCTTTCGTCTCCCGCTTCTTCCGCACCGCGGCCCTCGCGGTGACGCTCGGCGGCGCGAGCCTTCTCGGCGCCGCGGGGGTGGTCGCGTCGCCGGCGAAAGCGGAGGCGTCGCTCGCGGCGAACAGGCTCGAGATCCGCACCGCCAAGGCGACCTTCACCTTCACCGTCGAGATCGCCGACAGCGACGCCAAGCGTGAGGAGGGACTGATGTTCCGCACGCAGATGGCGCCCGAGCACGGCATGCTGTTCGATTTCAAGCGCGAGCAGCCGGTGTATTTCTGGATGAAGAACACCTATCTGTCGCTCGACATGATCTTCGTGCGGGCCGACGGCACGATCCTGTCGATCGCCGAGAACACCACGCCGCTGTCGGAAGCGCTGGTGCCGTCCGGAGGGCCGGTGCGCTTCGTCTTCGAGGTGGTGGCGGGCACGACGAGGCGGCTCGGCATCACGGCCGGGGATCGCGTCGTCCATCCGCGGATGCGCCGTCCGGAGTGACGGCGGGGGAAGGCCGGGGCGCCTTTCCCATGACCGCGCCGCGCTTGCCGGTGACGGCCGGGACGTGTATTCGGAGACCCGTGAGATCCGCTCCGGCGGCTCCGCCGCGAGAGGGACGCGACGTCGCCCTTCGGTGGATGTCCTCCGGATCGACGGCGGGGTATAGCGCAGCCTGGTAGCGCGGAAGTTTTGGGTACTTCAGGTCGTCAGTTCGAATCTGACTACCCCGACCAAACCGCCTGCGGGTCTCGCGCGGGGGACGAAGCACCGGAGGGGCCGATCGGTCCGCTCCGACAGACGAGGACGACGGACGACATGGTGGCGCGTATCTCTCGACCGGCCAAGAACGTCATGCAGTCGGGTCAGGGCAAGTCGCAGCGTTGGCTGCTCGACTACGAGCCCGAGGCGCCGAAGACCGTCGACCCGCTGATGGGCTGGACGTCGACCGCCGACCCGAAGAGCCAGATTCGTCTGTGGTTCGCCACCAAGGACGAGGCGATCGCCTACGCCGAGCGCAAGGGCCTCGCCTATCGGGTGATCGAGCCCAAGGAGAAGGCGTCGAAGACGATGTCCTACTCCGACAACTTCAAATACGGCCGCATCGGCACTTGGACCCACTGAGGTCCGCCGATCGCCGCCGGAAAGGTCGCGAGGTCGGAAGCTCCGCCTCGCCTCGGATGCCGCCACCGGCGGCCACCCCGCGCGGCTCCGCCGCGCCCGCGGCCCCGTAGCTCAGGGGATAGAGCGACAGCCTTCTAAGCTGTTGGTCGCACGTTCGAATCGTGCCGGGGTCGCCAATCAACTCATTGAATTTATTGTTGTTGACCGTCGGCGAGCGATGCGTCGGATGTCCTCTGTCGCGTCCAGGTCACCAATAGGTCACCAATAGGATGGATCTCGCGACCGCTTCGGACCCTCCGGGCGGTGGTGGCGCACGTGACGAAACCCCTCCCGAACCCGCTCCGGACCCCGTTTCGGCCATACCCCCTCGGAATTTCACCCTCTCCCGTAGCATTCCATTCCACGGCACGAAGTCCAGGGGTGGCCTACCCCTCTTCCCTTGGTATCTCTTTCCTCAGATAGAGAAGAAGAGCCGTCCAAGCCGTACAACGCCGTCCATCATCAATTTTTTCAATGAGTTGCGATGAGGTGAAAAACGGCTCGCGCCGTCCACCCGCCGTCCATCGCCGTCCAACACGGGCGGTCGGCGGCGCAACCAAGGGGCGATCTACACGGGTCGCACGGGTCGTTTCGAACGGAAGACGTGCATGCGTGTACCGTAAGTGATTGGAGCTACTAGCGAAACCCGGCGGGCCGCGGACCCGTGTGCACGGATCGGCCAGGAGGGACCCGCGCGAGCACGGGTCATGCACGGGTCGGACATGCGAGGCGGCGGTGATCACGGCCGCGGCCACCTCGATCGGGCGTCGTCGAGCCCGCGAGCGAGGGCAGCACCCGGCGGTGGTGCGATCTCAGGAAGAGAGAGGGCGCGGGAGGGCGGCGACGAGGGTCAGCGCGCGGCAGGGCCGATCGAGATGGTTCGTGTCCCCGAATGCTTGCGGTCGATGGCGAAGCCGAGCGAGCGGAGCACGGGGGCGACGCGATCGATCCTGTTTCCGAGGGAGGCCGCGGTCGGTGGCCAAAGCTTCAATCGTCTGACGCTCTCCGCGGTTCGGGTGTTGAGCGCGGCGAGGAGGTCGGTCGGCGTGCCGTTCCACCCCGTCGGATAGTCGTTGCGGATGAGGTCGCGGATCGCCACCGCGACGGGGTCGGCTTCGAAGGTGGTCTCGGTGGTGTCGGCTTGGTTCGCGGCGTAGGCGGCGAGGAACGAGCCCGGCTCGAAGCCGAGGCCCGGTTCGCAAGCCGTGACCCATCGGGCGAAATCCGCCATGCGCGGCGCCCTCTCGAGCTTCACCGAGGCGAGACGCCGAAGGCCGGTCGAGAAGGCGTCGAGGAGCGCACCGAGCACCCGTGGTGCGGTGGTGTCCCAATCCTCCCAGAACTCCTGTTCCGTCCGCCGCTCAGTCTCGTCGATCGGCCGCAGCCGCACCGTCACGGCACGCGAGGCGAGGTCCGGCCGGTCGGTCAGCGACGGAATCCCGTTCAGGATGATCGGCCGCATCGCCTGCATGACGCTCTCTTCCCGATCGGTGTGGAGCATGCGGGAGGCAAACCCGCCGCCGGTCGACAGACGACAGAGCGCGTCGGAGAGCCAAGACGGTACCGAAGAGAGGTTGTCGAGGGCGAGCACGTGGGAATTCACGGCGCCGACGACGAGGTCGCGGTCGTCCTTCGGGACGGCACGGATCGGCGCGGCGTTGGGATCGACGAGCGAACGCACCAAGCGCGAGATGGTCGACTTGCCGGTGCCTTGTTCGCCTGAGAAGACGAGGATGGGATAAGGGCCGCGCGAGCGCAGCGCTGCCAGCAGCCACCCGACGAGAAGGGCGAAGTCCTCGTCACGATCGACATTCACGAATCGGCGAAGCTCTTCGATCCCGTAGCCAGCCTCGGGCTCGGGAAGCGGACGCATCTGACCCGAGCGCACGAAGGCGACCGGCGAGCGTTCGACCATGCGCCAGCCTTCGGCGTCGATCTCCACGGCGCGCCAAACAGGGTTGGCGAGATCGAGATAGGCGCCGCCGTCGACCTCTCCGGCCCGAAGGCAAGGGATGCGCTCCGGCCCTTCCGAATAGGCGCGAGCTTCGAGGACACGGATCGCGTCTTCGAGAGCCTGTCCGCCGGCCGGAAGACCGGTCTCCTCATAGAAGCGCACCGACAGCCACCGCTTGAACGCTTTCGAGGTGAGCGACCAGCTCTCGCGGTGGGCGTTGACTGGGAACGTGGCGTAGCAATCGCCGGCCTCGTCGTGCCAGAGGTCGACGAAGGTGCAGAGGCTCATGAGCTGGTCGCGTTGCGGCGGCCGGCGCCGCGCACCGCCCGGCGCCCCGGCCCCGGCTCAACCCCTTCTTCGCTTCTTCGCGGGCGATCCGGTTAACTCCTGCCGGCCTCGGCGTCGGCGGCGTCCCACCCCTCGGCGGCGCCCACGGGAGGCGCCACCACGGCGACGAAGGCGGCGCCGGCCTCACGCAGCAGCCCGGCGACGGCGTCGGCATAGACGGCGCCCGGTGCGTCGGCGTCGGGCCATACGACCACACGCCGGCCGGCGAGCGGCGACCAATCGGCCTTGGCGGCGGACTTCGAACCGTTGGGGGACGTGACCGCGACATGGTCGGGCAAGAGCAGGCCGGCGGCATCGGCGGCCTTCTCACCTTCGCAGACGACGACCACCGCCTTCGGCCTCTCGGCGAGCCGATCGAGGCCATAGAGCGGGCGGGGCGAAGGCCACGCCTCCCAACGCCAGGAAGGGCGGCCACCAGTCACCGGTCCCCAGAGCGTGAGCGGGCGGAATTGTTTCCCGTCCGACCCGTCGAAGCGGCAGGCGAAGCCGAGGAACGCGCCGCTCGCGTCGGCATATGCCCACCGCCCGGACGGGTTACCGAGCTTTGGGTGAGCGTCCGGCGGTGGTGGTGCGTCGTCGGGAACCGGGGTGACGGACACCCAGGCGGAACTGGTCTTCTTGGGCGTCGACGAGGCACCACCGCCGAGGGGCGCGAAGGGGTCAGACATAGGGATCGACCCCGCACATATCGGCGACGCGGCGCGCGGCCTCGCCCATGTCGAGGCGGAAGACGAAGGCGGCGAGGGCGACGAGGTCGCCACCCTTGTCGTCGGTGGCGAAGTCGCCCCACCGCCCGGTGCGCAAGTTCACCTTGAACGAGCCGGGGTGGTGGTCGGCGCGGGTCGGGTTCTTCGCCACCCATTCAGCGCCTTCGCGGTGGCCATCGGGCAACCACCGCCCCACGATCTCAGGGGCGCGGGCGAGGGCGGCTTCGGCGATGCGGCGGAAGTCGATCCGGCGCGGGGCGGTGGTGCGGGGCATGGGAACCTCGATCAGTTGCCGGCGACGCCGCTGGCGCGGTCGCAGGGGCCGCCGAGGACGCCTTGGACCTCGCCGAAGAACTCGCGGGCGCGGATCTCGAAGACGGCGCGCGCTTCGTCGGTCTCGCCGCACATGGTGGACAGGAAGGAAAGGACGCGCGCCTTGGCGCCGAGGTCGGAGAGTTTGGCGCACGGCGCTTCGAGAAGTCGGCGATCGACGGTCAACAGCTCGTCGACCAGCCGGTCGACCTGCTCTTGCGGCCGCTCGCCGACGGCCGCGGCGACCTCGTCGAAGAGTGCGGCGTGCTCCTCGTAGAGGCGGGCGATGGGGGTGGAGCCCGGCGCCAGAGCGGCGCCGGGGCGAAAGCCGCGCGGGACCGGCCCGCGCTTCTTCGGGGCGGTGGTCATCACGGCGCCCCCGTGAAATCGCCGCCCTTGAATGAGCGGCCGGTGTCGAGGGGCGCGCGCACCGGATCGACGCGGGTGCGCACGACGAGCGGGTTGGCGTCGAGGTTCGACTGAAGCCGGGCGCGCATCCGCTGCATCTCGCCCTCGATCTCGCGATCGTCGAGCTTGGTCGGAATGTCGAGGGGCTTCGCTGTCGGCAGTGCGAAGAGATCGGCTCGCCCGAGACCCATCCGCGCGCGCTGGCGATGGATCTCGGAGGCGGCGTCTTCGGCGGCGGTGTAGACGCTGGCGCGATCGATCGCGGAGGGGAAGCGCGCACCGAGATCGCGGGCCTCCCCGAGTGTGCGGAGCGCCGCTTCATAGTGGGGGCGAACGAACGCGGGAAGAGGACCGTCGCCGTACCGAGCGCGAATCTGAGCGATTCTCCTCTGAGCATCCCCGATGCGCTCACCTTGGGCGGACGCTCGTTCGGTGGACGCTCCACCGGGGTTTGCGTTGGGGACGATAGAGTGCTTGAGGACGGCGGTCAGGATCTCGAGATACTTGAGCCGATCACCGAAGGCATTGGCAGCAACCTCCTTCGGCTTCCCGCCCTTTGCGGCGGTGGTGATCCGTTCCAACTTGTTGGCGTCGATGTCCGCGAGCTTGGCGAAGGTCTCCAGCGCGGTCGACCCGCCCATCGTGTCGAGCAGCTTTCCGACCGACGCGGCGGCATGAGAGGCGGAATTCGACAGGCGATCGACCGCAGCCTGTGCATCACCGACTTTCTTGGCGTGGTCGGTGGCAACGGTTCCGGCGGCCCGAGACGCCTCCTTGATCAGTCCGAGGTATTCCTCGTAGTGCTGCAACATGGCGGTGAGACCGCGGCGAGCTTCCTTGTCGTTGAAAATTTTGTTCGTCAGTTCCATGTCGCCCTTGATGGCGCGACGCGACAGTTCGATGAAGGTGTCGAGGGTGTTCTTGCCCGCCTTCTTGCCCTTCGCGAGTTCCTTCGGCAGATCGATGCCGAAGTTCTTTTTGAAGTGGTTGACCGTCTCCTGTGCGTCGAGCTTCCCGAGCACGTCCGACATCGACGCGGCGGCTTCTTCGGCAGTCCCGGAGTTGATGCGGATCACCTGAAGAGCAGCGCCGACGCGTGTCAGACCGTCGAGCCCGAGAAGGCCGCGGGTCGCCGCCAGAGGGGCGATCGACGGCAGGTAACGGCTCTGGTCCTTGAGCTCGAACTTGCCCTTCTTGCCCATATAGTCGGCGATGTCGAACGCGCGCTCCATGTCCCCGCCGGCGATCTTGAAGCTGGCGCCCATCGCGTCGGCCGACTTGGCGATGTCGATCACCTCGGCGCTGGCGGCCCGGGCGGTGCGCACCACCGAAGGCAGGAACGCCATCGCCTCGGGCAGATCACGGCCGGCGGCGACGAGCGAATCGAGACCCTCGACAGTCTGATCGAGCGGCATCGCAGAGGCTTGCGAGATCTCCCGCACGGCGCGTGCGGCGCCGGAGATTTGCTCTTTCGTCGCGTCCGCTGTCACCCCGATGTCCGTCATTTTGCGGTCGAAGGCGGCGAAGTTCTTGAACGAGGCGGAGGCACCGAGGACGCCGCCGACCGGGGCGAGATAGCCCTTCACCGCGGCGGCCGTCGCCGCCAGTTCGGCGCGACCGGCCGTAGCGGCGACAGCAGCGGCTTTGGCTTCGATCCGTGCCCTGGTCGCTGCGGCGGCAGACGCAGCATTCACCGCCTTGGCTCTGGCATCCATCGCCGCCATCCGACCGGTGACGCTCTTGAACGCGGCGGCGGTGCGGTCGACCGCCGAGAGTTTGAGGCGGGCTTCGATTTCTCTGGTCATTTCCGAACCTCTCTGGGCTTGGGGGCGGCGTCGATCGCGTCGGCGATCGAGCGGGCGCAGGCGACGGGCAAGCGCCAACCGAAGACGGCCTCGACAAGCCGCACGGCGAAGACGCCGTCACCGACCGCAGCGAGAGCGGCAGCGAAGCCGCGAAGAGATGAACCGCGACGGGCGCCTTCGTCGCCGGCGATCTCCCACTCTCCGGTTTCGGGGTCCGCACTCACTTCGAAGCGGTCGATCTGAGCGCGGATCACGCCGCGATCGTCGATGACGCCGCCGATCAGCGCCGAAACCACCGCCGCCCGAACCGAAGGAGCGGCGCCGACGAGCGAGGCCGCGACGTCGGGGCGGTGGTTCCAGATGCCGAGTTGAAGGAGGGGCGCCTCGGCGAGCGCGGGAAGCGCCAGATGGTCGCCACGCGCCATCGGGCGCGCCGGATCTTCCGCTCGGCGCTTCGTCGCCACCACCACGGGTGCGAGCCTCTCGCCGACGAGGTGTGAGCGGGTCGCCCCGCCGCGCCGCTCGACTATGTGATCACCAGCGAGCCGAAACGGCGTAGCGCCGACGCCGCCCTCGAAGGTGAGGAAGTCTTCGGACCAGTCATCCCAGATTCTGAGAGTGACGGAGTGGCCTTCGCCATCCTCGATCGCCAGCGCCGGTATGGACCGCGGCTTGGAAGGGCCGATCATCGCGCGGCCCCCGAAGTGTGATGTCGCGCACCGGCGTCGACGAAGGCGGCGAGATCCGGCACAGCGTAGAGGACGCGGCGACCGACCTTGCGGTAGACAGGACCACCGCCAGAGACGCGCCACGCCTGCAAGGTGCGCGGGCTCAATCCGAGCCGGTCGGCGGCGTCTTTCTCGCCGAGCAGCACCGGGAGGGAGTTCGACGTATTCATTCGGAATACCTCCGGTTTCCGGTCGGCGCGATTGCCGACCACCAGAGGCGATCGAAGTCGAAGATCTGTCGGGAGAAAAGGCGGAACCCGGCGAAACCGCACCCCGAGACGTAGCGCAATCGATTGTGAACATTGGTGTTTTCGATTATCCGCTGACGTCGGGGCGGAGGGCGTGCGGCACCCCGCCGGACAGCAGCGCCTCGGTGATCACCTGGAAGAAGCCGACCTCGATTCCACTCGTTCTCCCGCGGCGAGCGATCGACCTGACGATATGACCGAGAAGAAAAAGGTCGCCGGTGCGGTAGATGTAGGCGAGCGCCTCGCGTGCGAGGGCCTCGCCGATCCGGTTGTCGTCGCCCCAGTCGTCCGAAGGCTTCACGGACCAGAAGTCGCGGCGGAAGTGATCGTCGGTGGTCGGCTCCCGATCTGCCACGAACGACAAGGTGGCGCACGGGTGATTTGCGAATGACTGCTCCCGGCGCGGCATCGCACCCCTCCTTCTCTCGAGATGATCATGCGCGGCGACCCGATCGGGCGCGGCCTCGATATCGGCCGGCGTCGCCGGCCTCGCGTTGGGCGTGAGACTGTCGACCACCCAATCCGGCACGAAGTCCGGCCCGGATCTCCCCAGGCCATCGGTGATTTCGCCGGAAGCCAGCCGGTGGAAGCTTCCGAAAGTCTCGGTGGTGAGCGTGATGATGGGTGTGTTCATGACGTGGATCTCCTCGAAAGGCTGGAGTGCAACGCCCGATCAAGCGGCGAGCCGATCGAGCGCGGCGGCAATCTCCCGCTCGCGACGGGCGACATGGCGCCAATCGTCGAAGTACTGCAACGAAGCCCGCTCAGCGATCAGAGCGCGGCCGGCGTCGGTCGCCTCGGTGGCGTCGCGGCGGGCCTTGTTGGCGGCCCATCCGGCACGCGAAGCGGCGAGCCGGCGAGCGGTT
>CALMYM010000461.1 GCA_937873675.1 uncultured Alphaproteobacteria bacterium
GCGCGGCGTCGCCGTGGAGGTGTGGGCCACCGCCCGCGCCGGCCTGAGGCCCCGCCCCCGCCTCGACGACGACGGCCGCGACGAGACCGTCCACCTCGAGATGCTCGAAGCGATCGCCGAAAGCGGTAAGACCCAGGCCGACCGCCTACTCGAAGCTTATCGCGGCGAATGGGCCGGAAACATCGACCGGGCCTTCGACGCGACGATGTGGTGAGCGGTCACCCCACCAGCCATTTCGCCGGTACGTCGAGCGCCGCCGCGATACGGGTGAGCGTTTCCGCCGTGCCCTGCCGACGGCCGCGCTCGAGATCCGAGAGATAGCCTTGGGCCAATCCGGTCGCTTCGGCGAGCCGGGTCTGGGTCATCCCTCGCCAGTCGCGCAGAGCTTCGAGCAAGCGCGCGCCACGCAGCAGCGCCGCACTCACCGGAGCCGGCAGGAGATCGTCGGGCGCCGCGAGTTCCGCCTTCCGAGCATCGTAGACCGCGAGATCGGCGGCATCTTCTTCGGCCTCGGCCAGCGCCTCGAGCAGCGCGTCGTAATCGGCGCGCGTCAACACCACGAGCTCTTCGCCGGACGGCGTACGGATGAACTGCGGGTCTCCCAAGGTGGCCTCCTCAGTTGCGCCGATAGGTCGTGGACTCGCGCTTGCCGACGTGGATCGCCAGGATCGTTCGGCTGTCCTCGTCGAAGAGAACGCGATAGCGACCGATCCTCAGTCGGTATCCCGTGCGGCCGGTGAGCGCCTTGACGTCGCCTCGTCCCGTCATCGCGTAGAGGTCGAGCCCGCGGAGAACATCATCCCGCGCCTCGTTCGGCAGTGCATCGAGGTCTTTCGCGGCCGCATGCGTGAATACGATCGTCTTCATCGCAAATATCGCTCGTTATCGCTATAACTGCAAGTCGAATATCGCTCTACCAATCCCCCAGCGTCGCCTGCACCACGGCCAGGGCCGCGACCGCCGCGGTGTCGGCCCGGAGGATCCGTGGGCCAAGCGGGATCGCGGTGACGAAGGCTTTCGAGCGCAGCACGGCGCGTTCCTCGCGCGAGAAGCCGCCTTCGGGGCCGATCAGCACGGCGAGCGGGCCGCGCTCCAGAGTGCGCAGGATGCCGAGCGGGTTCGACGTCTCCTCGTGCTCGTCGCAATAGAGGAGGCGGCGGCCGGGCTCGGTCGCCTCCCAGGCGTCGAGCAGCCGTTCGAAGTCGATCGGCTCGGCGATCGGCGGCACCGAGATGACGCCGCACTGTTCCGCAGCCTCGATCACGTTGGCTTCCATGCGTTCGAGGTTGATGCGGGAGACCTGGGTGTGGCGGGTGATCACCGGGCGGATGCGGGCGACGCCCATCTCCACCGCCTTCTGCACCATGTAGTCGAGCCGCGCGTGTTTCAGCGGCGCGAACAGCCAGTCGACGTCGCCCGGCGCCGTCTGCGGCCGGACGCATTCGACGAGATGCAGTCGGCAGTCGCGCCGACCGGTCGGGCGCACCGTCGCCAGCCATTCGCCGTGGGCGCCGTCGAAGACGAGGAGTCGGTCGCCGTCGCCCATCCTGAGGACGTTGAGGAGATAGTTCGCCTGTTCCCGCGTCGGTTCGATCTCGCCGCCGTCACGTAAAGCGGCGCGGACGAACAGGCGTTGCAGGCGGAAATCGTAGCGGGCCATGGGCGGTCTCGCAGTAGGGACGGAGTCGTCATACCATGGTCGACGACGGGCGGCGAAGGTACGGTGCGCGGTGCGCGATGGTTCGAGACGCCGACTTCGTCGGCTCCTCACCATGAGGTGTTCATGAATTCGTCGACGAATACGGGAGCCTCATGGTGAGGAGCGCTCGGCCCGAGCGCGTCTCGAACCATCGCGCACCCGGTCGCAGCGGGCTCCGTCATCCGGGCCGTTCGGCCCCGCATTGCTCCTCCCCGTCCATGCCCTTGACGTCGGCTCGCCCCCCCGCCACGCTCCCGACCGTCTTTCGTCGAATCCCGCCCGAGCCGGAGCACCGAGTGGCCGAATCTCTGCCCAATGTCGCGGAATTCACCGTCTCGGAGCTGTCCCAGGCGGTGAAGCGGGCGATCGAGGACGGGTTCGGCTTCGTCCGGGTGCGCGGCGAGATCTCCGGCTATCGCGGGCCGCATTCCTCCGGCCACGCCTATTTCGCCCTCAAGGACGAGGGCGCCAAGATCGACGCCGTCGTCTGGCGCGGCTCCTTCTCCAAGCTCCGCTTCAAGCCGGAGGAGGGGATGGAGGTGATCGCCACCGGCCGCATGACCACCTTCCCCGGCTCGTCGAAGTACCAGATCGTCATCGAGGCGCTGGAGCCGGCCGGCGTCGGCGCGCTGATGGCGCTGCTCGAGGAGCGGAAGAAGAAGCTCGCCGCCGAAGGCTTGTTCGACGCCGCCCGCAAGGTGGCGCTGCCGCGCCTGCCCAAGGTGGTCGGCGTCGTCACCTCGCCGACCGGCGCGGTGATCCGCGACATCCTCCACCGCATCGCCGACCGCTTCCCCGTCCGGGTGATCGTCTGGCCGGTGCGTGTCCAGGGCGACACCTCGGCCGCCGAAGTGGCCGCCGCCATCGCCGGCTTCGACGCCCTCCCGCCCGAGGGCGCGAACGGCATCCCCCGCCCCGACGTCGTCATCGTCGCCCGCGGCGGCGGCAGCCTCGAGGACCTGTGGAGCTTCAACGAGGAGATCGTGGTCCGCGCCGTCGCCGCCTGTTCGATCCCGCTCGTCTCGGCGATCGGCCACGAGACCGACTGGACGCTGATCGACCTCGCCGCCGACCTGCGCGCCCCCACCCCGACCGGCGCCGCCGAGATGGTGCTGCCGGTCCGCGCCGAACTCCTCGATCAGGTCGGCACCGCGGGCCTGCGCCTCTCCGGCGCCGTCCTGCGCGGCCTCGAGGCGCGCAAGACCGAGCTGCGCTCCGCCGCCCGCGCTCTGCCGTCCGCCGCGACCCTGTTCGAGACCCGCCGCCAGCGCTTCGATCTCGCCTGCGGCCGCCTCGCCCATGCGCTCTCCGCCGCCGTCTCGGTCAAGGCGACCCGCTTCGCCGGCGTGCGTGGACGTCTCGCCCCGGCGGCGCTCGCGACTCGGCTCGCCACGGCGCGCGATCGCCTGACCGGTCTCGGCGATCGGGCCGAGCGCGCCCTGCGCAACGGTCAGGAGCGCCGCAGCGCTCGTCTCGACGGGCTGACCAAGCTCCTCGCCGCGCTCTCCTATCGCGGGGTGCTGTCACGCGGCTATGCGCTGGTGCGCGATGCGGCGGGCGCGCCGATCCGTGCCGCGAGCGGCCTCGTCACCGGCCAGGGCCTCGACATCGAATTCGCCGACGGCCGCATCGCCGCGACGGTGGGGGCGGGCGCCGCGCCGCCCCCGGCCGCACAGCGTCCGACCGACGTCGCCTCTCCCACGCCTCGGCCGCGGCGCAAGCCCGGTCGGGATCCGTCCGATCAGGGCTCGCTCTTCTGAGCCCACACCCCGGAGTACCCGCCATGGATCTCGGAATCGCCGGTCGCAAGGCTGTCGTCTGCGCCGCCTCCAAGGGCCTGGGCAAGGCCTGCGCCCTGTCGCTCGCCCGCGCCGGCGTCGACGTCCTCATCACCGCGCGCGGCGCCGAAACGCTGGAGAAGACCGCCGAGGAGATCCGCGCCGCCACCGGCGCGACCGTCTCGACGCTCGCCTGCGACGTCACCACCAAGGAGGGCCGCGCCGCCATCCTCGCCGCGCGGCCCGAGACCGACATCCTCGTCAACAACGCCGGCGGTCCGCCGGCCGGCGACTTCCACGACTGGGACGAGGACACCTGGCACAAGGCCGTCGAGGCCAACATGGTCACGCCGATCATGCTGATGCGCGCCTATGTCGACGCCATGGCGGCGAAGCGCTGGGGCCGGGTGGTCAACATCACCTCCGGTGCGGTCAAGGCGCCGATCCCGGTCCTCGGCCTGTCCAACGGCGCCCGCTCGGGCCTGACCGGCTTCGTCGCCGGACTGGCGCGTGATCTCGCCGGCAAGGGCGTGGTGATCAACAACCTGCTGCCCGGCCAGTTCGCCACCGACCGCATCGCCACCCAGATCGACGCCAACTCGAAGCGTCAGGGCGTTTCTCGCGAACAGGCCGCCGCCGACCTCGTCAAGGCGATCCCCGTCGGCCGCTTCGGCGACCCGGCGGAATTCGGCGAGGTCTGCGCCTTCCTCTGCTCGGTGCAGGCCGCTTTCCTCGTCGGGCAGAACATTCTGCTCGACGGTGGTCGCTATCCGGGAACCTTCTGAACCGTTGCGTTCGATCAAAGCAGATCGATCGCTTATCGGACAGAGTCGCAACAACCGTCCCGTCGCGCACCCGACAGCGCACGCGGACTTCGAAAGGGAGAATCCGTCATGGCGATCAAGGACATGTTGGTACTCCTGGACAACGGCTACGCGACCTCCGACCGACCGGTGGTGCCGCGTGGCACCGGCAACGCCGACGTCGACGCCATCGGCCCGGGTCCGACGCTCGCCGTCGATCTGGCGCGCCGGCTCGAAGCGCACGTCACCGGCGTGGCCCTGGCGGTCGATCCGATCGTCCCCGGCTTCGTCGTCGCACCGCTTCCCGTCGAGGTGATCGAGCAGGCCCGCACCCAGGCGATGGAGGTGGCGCGCACCGCGACCGGCAGGTTCCGCACCATCCCCGAACGCGCCGGCGTGGCGGCCGAGACCCGCGTCGCCGAGATCCTGATGGGCGGGGCGCCGGAGGGCTTCGTCGTCAACTGCCGTTCGACCGACCTCGTGGTGATCGGCCAGGACGACCCCGATCGCCCCGAGCCGATGCGCGAGGCGATGATCGAGACGGCGCTGTTCGAGGGAACGGCGCCGTTGTTGGTCGTACCCTACATCTCGCGCGGCGCCATCGGCCTCGAGCGGGTGATGATCGGCTGGGACGGCTCGCGCACCGCCGCTCGCGCGGTCCAGGCGGCGATGCCGCTCCTGGCACTCGCCAAGAAGATCTCGGTGGTGATGATCGAGAAGGCCGGCTCCAACCCCGGCCAGCCCGGCGCCGAGCTGGCCACCTGGCTCGCCCGCCACGGCCTCGACGTCGAACTGGTCCAGGTCGAAGCCCCCGACATCTCGGTCGCCGATGCACTTCTCGACCATGCTGCCGATAAGTCATTCGACCTCTTGATCATGGGCGGCTATGGTCACTCGCGCGTGCGCGAATTCCTGCTCGGCGGGGCGACGCGCGGCATTCTCGCCACCATGACGATCCCCGTCCTGATGGCGCACTGATACCGAACTCACGACGTTTCGCCGTTCGAAGCGTCGTGAGCCCGACATGAGATCACCGCCGGCGGTCCTCGGACCGTCGCGCCCGGCCGAGAAGAAGGCGGTACGAACCGCCCGCGGCGCAAGATCGGGAGAAACGAACCGGGGAGTGGCCGGACCAGTCCACGCGTATGGGACGCGGCTCCGACCGGAGCGGTGTCGTCCGATCGCCGTATCCCACGGGGGGCCACATGGCCGTTCGGAATCTCGACGGAATCTTCCAGCCGCGCTCGATCCTGGTGGTCGGTCCCGAACGCATCGGCAAGGCCGCCTGCGAACTCTTCTTCGCCAATCTGGCGCGCAGCGGTTACCGCGGCAAGGTGACACTCGCCGGCATCCCCGCGCCGGAGGGCTGGACCGGCGGCGTCGCCGCCTCGCTCGCCGACATCTCCGAGAAGGCCGATCTCGCCGTCGTCATGTGCGGCGGCTCGGCGGCGGTCGAGGTGATCGAGCGCCTCGGCGCCCTGCGCATCAAGGCGGCGCTGTTCCTGTCGCGCGGCTACGACGAATGGTCCTTCGCCACCTCGCGTCTGGCGCTGCAGACGGCGCGCAAGCACGGCCTGCGGCTGATCGGCCCGGGATCGCTCGGCGTGATGTCGCTGCACGGCGGCCTCGACCTGTCGCTCGCCGCCCGTCCCGCCAAGAAGGGCGATCTGGCGCTCGTCTCCCGCTCCGCCGCGGTCATCAACTCGACGCTCGCCTGGGCCGAGGCCAACGGCGTCGGCTTCTCCTCGGTGGTGTCGCTCGGCCAGAAGGTCGACGTCGATGTCGGCGACCTGCTCGACCACTTCACCGCCGACTACAAGACCCGCGCCGTCCTGGTGCATCTCGAGAGCATCTGGTCGCCCTCGAAGTTCCTCTCCGCCGCCCGCGCCTGCGCCCGCACCAAGCCGGTGATCGTCCTGCGCTCCGGCACCAGCCGCGACAAGCGCATGATCGGCAACACCCATTCGAGCCGGCTCGCCACCGTCGACTGGGTCTACGACGCCGCCTTCCGTCGCGCCGGCCTCGTCCGTGTCGACAGCATCGACGAGCTCTTCGACGCCGCCGAGACCATCACCCGGGTGAAGCCGTCGCCGAGCCGCAAGGTGGCGGTGGTCGCCAACGGCCGCAGCCTCGCCACCATCGTCGCCGACCACCTCGACCACACCGGCGGCACCATGGCCGAGATCTCCGCCGAGACGATCGAGTCGCTCGCCTCCCTGGTGCGCTACGGCCGCGACGCCGGCAATCCGTTGGTGCTCGCCGACGACGCCGACGCGCGCGTCTTCGGCACCGCCATCGAAGCGGTCCTCGGCGATCCCGGCGTCGAGGCGGTGATGGTGCTGCACGCGCCCTCCGCCTTCGCCGACACCACCGCGGTCGCCACCAAGGTCGCCGAGATCGCCGCCGCCCAGGCCAAGAAGATCGGCCGCCGAAAGCCGGTGATGGCCTCCTTCCTCGATCTCTCCGAGGAGGCCGACCGCATCCTCCACGCCAGCGGTGTGCCCTGCCATCCGACACCGGAGGAGGCGGTCCGCTCGTTCGGCCATCTGGTGCGCTACGTCGCCGCCCAGGAGCGGCTGACCGCCATCCCCGAGCCGCTGCCGTCGGAGTTCCAGCCCGACCCCGAGACCGCCCGTGCGGTCGTCGCCGCTGCCCTCGCCGAGGAACGCGAATGGCTGAGCCCGGTGGCGGTGCGCGATCTCCTCGCCGCCTACGACATCCCCGTCCTCTCCACCGTGCTCGCCGCCGACGCAGCCGGGGCCGCCGCCGCGGCGCGTCCGCATCTGAAGGAGAACAAGCGGGTGGTGCTGAAGATCGCCTCCCGCGAGATCGCCTTCAAATCCGACGTCGACGGCGTGCGCCTGGGACTGGAGAGCGAGGAGGAGGTGGCCGAGGCCGCCTGCGAGATGCTGGAGCGTATCCGTGCCCGCTTCCCCGACAAGGTCATCGACGGCGTCATCGTCATGCCGATGGTCGAGAAGCGCTTCGGCATCGAACTGGTCGCCGGCATCGCCGACGACTTCGTCTTCGGTCCGGTCGTCGTCTTCGGCCAGGGCGGTACTTCGGTCGAGGTGGTGGGCGACCGCGCCCTCGACCTCGTGCCGCTCGACATGAACCTCGCCCACGCCATGATCGCCGAGACCCGGGTGTCGAAACTGATGGCCGGCTATCGCAACCGTCCGCCGGTCGACGAGGAGGCGGTGGCGCTGACGTTGTGCAAACTCAGCCAGCTCGCCTGCGACATCCCCGAGATCCGCGAACTCGACCTCAATCCGATCGTCGCCGACCACGAGGGTGTCGTCTGCCTCGACGCCCGCGTCCGCATCGCCCCGATCACCCAGCGCGCCGGCCAGATCGGCCATCCCCGCCTCGCCATCCGCCCCTATCCGAAGGAGTGGGAGCGCGAGACGGCGCTGAAGGACGGGCGCGAAGTGCTGATGCGGCCGATCCGTCCCGAGGACGAGGCGCTCTATCCCGACTTCTTCACCGAGGTGACGCCGGAAGACCTGCGGCTGCGCTTCTTCGCGCCGATCAAGGACTTCTCGCACGCCTTCCTGGCTAAGCTGACCCAGCTCGACTACGAGCGCGCCATCGCCTTCGCCGCCATCGAGAAGGCGACCGGCCGGCTCCTCGGCGTCGTCCGCCTGCATGCCGATCCCGATCACATCACCGGCGAATACGCCATCCTGCTGCGCTCCAACCTCAAGGGGCAGGGGCTCGGCTGGAAGCTGATGAAGCTGATGATCGAATGGGCCAAGGCCGACGGCCTGTCGGCGGTCAAGGGCGAGGTGCTGCGCGAGAACCGCACCATGATCCAGATGTGCGAGGCGCTCGGCTTCTCGGTGAAGTCGTCGCCCGACGACGAATCGATCGCCCTCGTCATCCTGCCCATCGCCGCCGTCGCCGACGCCGCGGCACTGCCGGGCCAGTGATCACCGATCACGATGGTACGAGGACGGTACGTGCCGCCGCGAGGGTCGCCTCCGGCGGCCCGTTCGCGTCGATCCGCGCCCAGTCGATCGCGCCGAGGTCGTAGCCGCGTTGCAGCCGCACCACCGCGGCGTCGGCGTCCGAGGCGTCGCCGCGCCGTGCGCCGACCCGCGCCGTCGCCACGGCCTCGTCGACGTCGAGCCACAGGCCGACGAACGGTACCTCCGCCCGCGCCGCGATCGCCGCGAAAGCCGCCCGCTCCGCGGGTTTCGCCGCCACCGCGTCGACGATCACCGACCGCCCGGCGGCGAGCGCCCGGCCGGCGGCATGGTCGACGAGGTCGTAGACCCGCCGCGAGGCCTCCGCCGTGTAGTGCGCCGCCTCGAGCCGCGCCGTCGACACCACGCCGGCGAGGAGTTTGCGGATCTCGTCGGTGCGCAGCACCACCGCCCCCGGCGCCGGGTCGAGATGCGGCGCGACGTCGATCGCCAGCCGCGACTTGCCCGAGCCGGACAGACCGCCGACCGCGACGAGCCGCGGCACCTTCGCCGAAAGGTGATCGATCGCATCACGGAAGAGCCGCCGCGCCTCGGCTTCCGCCGCGTGACGCTCGCGGGTCTCCAGATGCGGCGCCCGCGCCGCGGCGATCTTCGCCCTCAGCGCCGCACGGATCGACAGGAAGAGGTCGAGTGCGGCGAGCCCGTCGATGCGTTCGAGGAAGGCCTCGGCGATCCGCTCCGGGCTCGTCGCCCGGCCCGCGGCGGCCTGCGCCTCCACGTCGAGCCGCGTGCCTTCGACCAGCAGCCGATCGAGGAAGCGCCGCGCCGCCACCCGATCGCCGCGGTCGGCGAGATCCATCACCAGGAAGCCGGCGTCGTAGAGGATGTCGCCGGTGGCGATGGCGTCGTCGAACTCGATGGCGTCGAAGGGCTGCGCCCGGCCGTCGATCACCGCGATGTTGCCGCAGTGCAGGTCGCCGTGCCCGAGCCGGACGAAGCCGCGACGGCCGCGCGTCTCGAGATGGTCGTGGAGTTCGGCGAGCCGCGCCCGGGCGCGGCGGGTGTGCCCCGCGGCCCGTTCCGGCGGGAAGAGATCGGGTCGCGTCGCGAAGGCTTCGGCGTTCTGGTCGAGATAGCGGCCGAGATCGGCGATCCACGGCGCCGCCTCGCGCCGTTCGGCGCGCGCCTGCATGCGGGCGACGGTGGCGGCGAGATCGTCGACGAAGGCGGGCGCGAGCGGCCCTTTCGTCACCACCCGGTCGAGCGTCGCTGTCTCGTCGAAGCGGT
>CALMYM010000462.1 GCA_937873675.1 uncultured Alphaproteobacteria bacterium
GCCCCCCCCGGGGGGGCTCCGCCCCCCTCTCGCCGGGGGGGGGAGAGGGGGTCGCCCCGCCGCGGCACCGCCGAGGCGGAATTCCCGACAGGGGAGGGGACCCCGATGGACTGGCATGCCTTGTTCGAACCCGAGGAGACCGTCGGCCGGCTGTGGAACCGGCTGGTCGGCGAGAAGGCGACGCTGCCGCGTCACGACGAGGCGGCGGTACCCTTCTCGGCGGTCTCCCGCTCGATCGGCGTCGTCTTCCGCGGCCTCGGCGGCCTCGCCTCGGTCGAGATCAAGGCGGCCGAGGAGGCCGTCTCCACCCACCGGCTGTCCTGGCGCCAGCGCCTCGCCCGCGACGACGAGCGGGTGACCGCGGCGCGCTTCACCGGCGAGGCGCTGTTGCTGCCGGCCGAGATCGCCCTCTTCCCCGACCCCGACCTCAACCGCGCCCTCTATCTGTGGCTCGCCGGCTGGGCGGTGGCGGCGGCCGAAGTGCCGTTGGAGAAGGTCTGGGATCCGCTCGCCCGCGACGTCGCCCGGCTGCGCCACGCCCATCGCGCCACCCGCCTCACCGTCGATCGCTTCCCCGGCCTAGCCCGCTCCTGGTCGATGCTCGCCGCCGCCACGCTGGCGGCGCGGCCCGACCGCCGCCTCACCGCGACCGAGGCCGCGGTCGAGGCGGTGGTGCCCCATCCCCTCGCCCGCCGGGCGCCGACCGCCGATCCGCTGCGTCTCGCCGAACTCGTCGCCGACCCGAGCCTGCCGCTCGATCGCCTCGTCGCGCCGGGCGACTACAAGCCCTATCTGCCGGTGGCCCTGTGGGGCGATTTCGATCCGACCCGCACCGCCCGCTCCGGCGAACGCGCCGACGACGGCACCGACGCCGGGTCCGGCAAGTCGGAGAGCGGTGAGAAGAAGTCGCGCCGCGCCAAGCGCCGCAAGTCCGATCAGGTCGAGCGCCCCGACGCCTTCTTCATGCATCGCTTCGACAAGATCCTGTCCTGGGCCGAGTTCCTCAATCTCCACCGCGACGTCGAGGACGACGAGGAGGAGCAGGCCAAGAAGGCGATGGACGATCAGGACGAGATCGGCCTCGCCCGGATCACCAAGAAGGCGGCGACCAAACTCGCCTTCGATCTCGATCTCGCGCCCGAAGAGGTCGCCGGCGACCGCCTCGCCGGCCGCCACACCTATCCCGAATGGGATTGCCGCAAGGGCGTCTACCTGCCCGATCACACCTCGGTGCTCGCCGGCCTCGCCGAGCCCGCGGCGGAGGGCACCTGGAAGCTCGACGCCGGGGCGCGCCGCCGCATCCGCGAGGTCAAACGCCGCTTCGAGGCGCTGACCGCCGGCCGCGTCCGCCATCGCGCCCAGGTCGACGGCGCCGAACTCGATATCGACGCCGTGGTCCGCTCGACCGCCGATCTCAAAGCCTGCGGCGAGGGCTCCGACCGCGTCTTCGAACAGGTGCGCACCACCGAGCGCGATCTCGCCGTCACCGTGCTGGTCGACACCTCGCGCTCGACCGAGAGCTATGCCGACGATCGCCCCGTGATCGAGGTCGAGAAGGAGGCGCTGATCGCCTTCACCGAGGGGCTGACCGCCATCGGCGACGCCCACGAGATCCTGTCGTTCTCGTCGCTGAAGCGCACCCGGGTGAGGGTCGAGACGCTGAAGACCTTCGAGGAGCCGCTGTCGACGATCGTCAAGGCGCGCATCGGCGCCATGCGCCCCGGCCACTACACCCGCCTCGGCGCCGCCATCCGCCACGCCACCGTGGGCCTGGCGAAGCGCCCCAACCGCCGCCGCCTGCTGATCGTGCTGACCGACGGCAAGCCCAACGACCTCGACCACTACGAAGGCCGCTTCGGCATCGAGGACAGCCGCAAGGCGATCGAGGAAGCGCGCGCCCAGGGCTGCTCGGTCTTCGGCATCACCGTCGACAAGGAAGCCCGCGCCTACATCCCCCGCATCTTCGGCGCCAACGGCTTCGCCGTCATCGGCCGCCCGGGAAAGTTGGCCGAGGCCCTGCCGGTGCTCTACCGGCACGTGGTGGGGGTGTGAGGGGGAGGGGGAGGGGGCAAAAGGCCCATCCGGGGAGCCTCAGGGGTGGCAAAATCTCACGACTCTCGGCTAGGCTGAAACGACGATTCAGCCGGACCCCGACCGCCGATGACCCCCGATGCGCAACCGCCTCACCCCTTCGGCCACCGCCTCGCCGATCACGGCGAGTTGCTGCCGGCCGAGAAGAAGTTGGTCGAGGGCTGCCGAACCGGCGAAGGCGCCGAAGTCGGCACCGGCGATCTGCCGACCGCGCGGACCGACGAGAACCACGTCCGCGCAGCGGTCCTGCGCACCCTCTGTCTAGGCACCGACTCGGCCGCCCCGATCCACGAGTTGGGAGTCAGTTTGGTCGGAGCCTGGATCGACGGCTTGGGTTAGCGAATTGTCGGATCGATGGCGAGATCCGTCTTCGACACGCGACGACCGCCAGTTTGGCGATGGCTGGTTCCCGCAGCGCCGGTGTGGTGGCGGGGGGGCTCTGGTGCCGAGGGGATATGAATCTTCATATCGGCTTCTCGTCGGACGGGGGGGTTGATCTCCGTCGCGCGACGATCGACGGCGACCTGAATTGCGGTGGCGGACAATTCAAGAGCGCCGTGGGCCAAGCGTTTTCCGCCGACCGAGCCGCGATAGGCGGGACTGTCTTCTTCGATGTTGGATTTCACGCGAACGGCGAAGTCCGATTTCTCGGAGCGACGATCGGCGGGGGTTTCGAGTGCTCGGGAGCCCGGTTCGAAAACGGCGATGGGAGAGCCCTGTCCCTAGATCGCGTCAAGATCGGCGGAAACGTCTTCTTCCTCGACCTCGCCGCCATGGGCAAAGACGTAGAGCCGCGCGACCGGCGTCGTCCGCCTCCTCGGCGCGACGATCGACGGCAACCTCGAATGCTCTGGCGGCCGGTTCGAGAACGGCGAGGGCATTGCTTTATCCGCCGATGGGGCTGAGATCGGCGGAGATGTCTACTTCAAGAGTGGCTTCCATGCGACCGGTGAGGTTCACCTCCTCGGCGCGACGATCGGCGGCAACCTCGAGTGCCGGAGCGGCGGTTCGAAAATGGCAAAGGGACAGCCTTATCAGCCGACCGCGCTGGGATCGCCGGGAGCGTCTTCTTCGATGTCGGCTTCCAAGCGACGGGCGAGGTCCGCCTGCTCGGCGCGACGATCGGCGGCAATCTTACGTGCAGGGGTGGGCGGTTCGAACAATCCGAAGGATTCGCTCTCTCTCTCGACGGTGCCGAAATCGCGGGCGCTGCCTACTTCGACGGCGAGTTCCGGGCGACGGGCGTATTTCGATTGCCGGGCGCTTCGATCGCGATGTTGTTCGACCACGCCGGGACCGGCCCCCCGCTCATCCTCGACGGCCTCACCGGCACGCGCTTCGGAAATGGTTCGGCCTGTGACGCCGCGAGCCGCATCGCGTGGCTCGATCGCCAACCTGATAGAGATCTAGGCGCCGATTTCAAACCTCAGCCGTGGGAGCAATGCGCCGCCGTCCTCGCCGCCATGGGCCACGAGGAGGACGCCAAACTCGTCCGCATGGAGAAGCGCCGCCGCATGCGCCGGGCTCGCCTGCTACGGGCCACCACCTTGCTCGACAAGCTCCGTGCCCACATCTCCGGCATTTTCGATCGCCTTCTCGATCTTTCGATCGGCTACGGCTGGCGGCCGATGCGGCCGGTCTACGCCCTTCTGGTCGTCTGGCTCGTGGCGAGCTTCGGCTATGCCGCGCTGCCGCCCGGCATCATGGCACCGACCGATCCCCGCCTGTTCCTCGACCCGTCGATCCCGGCCGAATGCCGTGTCGACTGGATCGGCCTCACCGGCCCGGTCCCGCCTCGGCCCGACGACGAAAGCCGCCGCCGCACCCTGACGGGCACCCCGGCCGAGGAGCCGCCCCCTGCCTGGAAGGACATCTGCGGCCGCCGGCTGCCGTCCGAATATTCGGCCTTCCAGCCGGTGCTCTACGCCCTCGACGTGCTGCTGCCGGTGGTCGACCTGCGCCAGGAACGCGACTGGGCGCCCCGCGTGACCGATGTCGACGGCAAGTCGCTCCGCCCGATCGGGCACGACCCCGAGGGTTGGGGTTGGGGATATGTCGTCCGCGCCTTCGAGTGGTTCCTCATCGCCTTCGGCTGGGTCGCCTCGCTGCTGCTCGCCGCCGCCGTCTCCGGCGTCGTCCGCCGCGACTGAGGCCCGCAACGAAAAGGCGGCGTGTCGCCACGCCGCCTTTTTCTCGCCTGCGAAAGTTTCGTCGCCGTATCCCTCCGCCTCAGGCGGCGGCCACCCGGCGCAGGAAGTCGTCGATGCGGCCGCGCAGGTCGGTGACCTGGCCACCGAGTTCGTGCGACACGCCGTTGACGTCGAGCGCCGCGCGGCTGGTCTCGGTGATCGCGTCGGAGACGTTGCGGAAATTGTCGGAGGGCTCGTGGGTTCCCGCCGCGGCGGCGCCGACGTTGCGCGAGATCTCGAGCGTCGCCGAACGCTGCTGGTCGACCGTCGAGGCGATGGTGACGGTGACGCTGTCGATGTCGCCCATGATCCGCACGATGTCCTCGATCGAGCGCACCGCCCCGTTCGTCGACGTCTGGATGCCGCCGACCTGGGCCGAGATCTCCTCGGTCGCCTTGGCCGTCTGCTGGGCGAGGTTCTTCACCTCCTGCGCCACGACGGCGAAGCCGCGACCGGCCTCGCCGGCCCGCGCCGCCTCGATGGTGGCGTTGAGGGCGAGCAGGTTGGTCTGCGCGGCGATGGCGTGGATGAGGCCGACCACCTCACCGATCCGCTCGGCGGCGGCGGCCAGCTCGTGCATCTCGGTGCGCGTCGAGCCGGCGACCGTACCGGCCCGTTCGACGACGTCGCGGGCCATGCCGATCTGCCGGTTGATCTCCTCGATCGAGGCGCTGAGCTCCTCGGTCGCCGAAGCGACGGTGGCCACCGTCGACGACGTCTCCTGCGCCGCGCCGGCGACGACCGTGCCCCGGCCCTCCGCATCGGCGGCGAGCATGGTCAGGTCCTCGGCCGTCTCCAGCATGCGACCGATCTGGCCGTCGACGCCGACGAGGATCGTCTTCACCGCGCCGTCGAAGTCGCCGATCATCCGCTCGACCGTCCCCTGCCGCGCGAGGCGGCGCTCGGCCGCGGCCACCTCTTCGTGCTCGAGCCGTGCCCGCTCGCGCATCGCGTCGCGGAACACGGCGACGGCGCGCGCCATCTCGCCGATCTCGTCCTTCTTGTCGGTGTCGGGGATCGCCGCCTCGATCTCACCGCGCGACATGACGTGCATCACCGAGGCCAGCGCCTTGATCGGCACCGAGATGGTGCGGCGCATGTACCAGGCGAGCACCCCGGCGAAGAGCAGGACCAGGGCGAACTGCACCAGCGATCCGATCCGCTCGGAGGCGATGCGCTGTTCCATCGACGCGATCGCGGAATGGACCGACGTCTGTACCGTCTTCGCCGCCGCCTCGGTCGCTACGACGATGCGCTCCAGGCCGTCACGCATCTTCTCCGCCCGGGCGTCGAACTCCGGCATCAGGGCGTTGCCACCGGCCGGTCCCTCGGCGACATAGGCCGCGGCCATCTTGCGGCCGGTCTCGTAGAACGGGCCGAAAGCGGCACGCGCATCTTTCATCGTCCCGATCAGCTCCGCTTCGCCGAGACGGCCGGCGAGCACTTCCAGAGCGCCGATGTTCGCGGCGAAGGCGGTGGCGTGTTTCTCGGCTTCGGCGAAGCCGTCGTCGAGCCCGTCCTGGCCGCGCGTCGCCGAAACGTCGGAGAGGAACTGCTGGACCTGGGTGACGTCGAGCTGAACCTCTTTGGCCATCCGCACCATCGGCAGGATCACCTCGTCGAGCGTCGCGTAGCGGTTCTGCAGCTCCCCGAGTTCCTTCTCGTCCTTGGTCGCATCGAGGAACAGCAGAGTCGTCGTCAGACCGAACACGAGGACGACCAGGGCGGCGATCACCTTCACCCGGGCATCGATCGACAGATTGCGCGACATCGTTTCTTCTCCACACCGATCCTCCGAAACCGCACGGGCGCTGCGGCGGGTTTCGGTTCGGTGCGAAGATCGTTCATGGTTGTTTAATCCGAAGTTAAAAGCATAAAAGTCGAATTGTCTCACTCGCCATGTGTCGAAGGTTACTTTTCGGAAACAAATGGCGGTTGCCGCCATTGGAAATGCAATTATGTCATGACAATTCGACATACTCGGGTGTTGTTGGTTCGGATGTTCGCCACGACGTTGCGTCAGGAGTGGTAGAAGGGCGGGAGTATTTTGATATTCCAAGATGTGAAACGATCTTTACGATCGAAACGACGGCCACGCCCCGTCAGATGGCGCCGAGCCGAGCCAGTACTTCGCCCGGTATGCCGTAGATGCGCACCGCATCGTCGTGGCGGCGGAAGCCGATCATCTCGCGCTGGACGAAGTAGGCCCACACCGCCTGCGCCGCCTCGCGCAGCAAGGCGTCCCGCACCGGCGTCGGTCCGTCGCAGACGGATAGAGCGGCGAGGCTCTCCTCGACCCGCCGGCCGGCGCGGCCGAGGGCGGAGGCCTGTTCGCCGGCGATCTCGTAGTCGAGTGCCACCATGCCGCTCGGCGGCAGGCCGGACGGCGCGGGGCGGCCGGGTGGACGCAGCGACATCGGTTCCCTCGCTCGATCCGCGGCGCTCGGCGCGCCGCGACGGCGGCAGCATGCCCCTTCGTGCCCGCTCCGCAAAGTCTCGGCGTGTGAATCGAGCGGCGACGGCCGGAGCTGGCGCGGGTGCGGCCGAAACGATCTCGAGCGGCGCGAGGTGCGCCGTGTCGGATCCGAGATGTCTTCGAGAAGAGCCCGCCGGGACCGGGCTGATGCGGATGGTCGGAGTGGCAGGATTTGAACCTGCGACCCCCTCGTCCCGAACGAGGTGCGCTACCAGACTGCGCTACACTCCGTGACCGCGAGGCGCTGTATAGCGACCGAGCCCCGCCCCCGCAAGTGCGTTTTTCCCGAGATCTCACCGGGCCGTGGACGAAATCCGTCGAACGACGAGCGAGATCGCGGCGAACCGCGGAATTCCGCCGCGAACCGCGAAGCGGGTGGTCGCGCCGCAGGGGCGCGCCGCCGAGACGGTCGGCGAGTTGGCGGCGCGGAGGCGCGATCCGCCGCCTCGATCGCCCCGATCTCGGTCGCCGAAGCCCGGTCCGGTGCCGTCACCGCGGCTTTGCCGGCGCCGCCGTCCCCCTGTTGCCGGCCCATCGTGAAGCCGATATACGAACCCCGTTCCGGTGAACCGCCCTCGCGCGGACCGCACCGTTGGGGCGTCGCCAAGTGGTAAGGCAGTGGATTTTGATTCCACCATTCGCAGGTTCGAATCCTGCCGCCCCATCCAGAACTCCGAACTTGCCTGATTGATTGCAACCGTCGACACGGCAAACGTGTGTCGACGAAGAATGCGCGCCGAAGTCATATTCCGTCGGGTAGCCGCTCGGGAGAAGATCGTGCGCCGTCTCGGGATCGTCGTCGGATCGATTGTCGCGCTCCTCGTCGCCGCGGCGCCGGCGGAGGCTCGCTGCCTGATCGATCCCACTCCCTGCAAGGGTTGCGGCTGCAAGGGTGGGCCGGGTTGGCGTCACATCGCCAGTCAACGCTGCGTCGGTTTCCGCGATCTCGCGGCGAAATGCGGCGATCCGCCGTCGCCGAAGCTCTGTGTCTTCGAGAACGCCCCCGGCACCGGCGCCAATCGCGACTGTGCGCTGGCCCCCGCCGTTCCGCCGCCCGACGACGAGCCGCCGCGGTGAAATCTCGCATCGCGCCGGTCTGCCCGCGATTCCGGCGATCTGTCCCTTGCCCGCGAGCGGCTTCCGCGCCACCTTCCCGACATGGCGACTACGCCTTTTCGATCGCTTCTCTCGCGGGTGTGTCCCTGCTATCAGAGCGCGGTCATTCTGTCGCACCCGATGCGCACCTCTCGATCCATCGGAAGGGTCACTCATGTCGATGCTCGAATCCTACCGCGCCCATGTCGCCGAACGCGGCGCCCTCGGTATTCCGCCGCTGCCGCTTTCGGCCAAGCAGACCGAAGCGTTGATCGCGTTGCTCCGCGATCCGCCGAAGGGTGAGGAAGCCTTCCTCGTCGAACTCCTGACCCATCGCGTGCCCGCCGGCGTCGACGACGCGGCCCGCCTCAAGGCCGGCTTCCTCGAGGCCGTCGCCAAGGGCAAGGAGGCGAACGCGCTGGTTTCCCGCAAGCTCGCCACCGAGCTGCTCGCCACCATGCTCGGCGGCTTCAACATCAAGCCGCTGATCGACCTGCTCTCCGATGGAGAAGTCGGTGCGGTCGCCGCCGAGGGTCTGAAGAAGACCCTGCTGATGTTCGACTACTTCCACGACGTGAAGGGCCTCGCCGACAAGGGCAACGCCAACGCGGCCGGGGTCATCAAGTCCTGGGCCGACGGCGAGTGGTTCACCTCGCGTCCCGAGGTGCCGCAGTCGATGAACGTCACGGTCTTCAAGGTGTCGGGCGAGACCAACACCGACGACCTGTCGCCGGCTCCCGACGCCTCGACCCGTCCCGACATCCCGCTGCATGCGCTGGCCATGCTGAAGAACCCGCGTCCGGGCATCACCCCGGACGAGCCGGGCGTCCGCGGCCCGACCAAGCAGCTCGCCGATCTCATCGCCATGGGCAACCCCGTCGCCTATGTCGGCGACGTCGTCGGCACCGGCTCGTCGCGCGACTGGGCGGCCAAGTCGGTGCTGCGGTTCACCGGCGGCGACATCCCCCATGTCCCCAACAAGCGCTTCGGTGGCGTCTGCCTCGGCTCCAAGATCGCCCCGATCTTCTACAACACCATGGAAGACGCCGGCGCGCTGCCGATCGAACTCGACGTCTCCAAGATGGAGATGGGCGACGTCGTCGAGCTGCGCCCCTACGAGGGCAAGGCGCTCCTCAACGGCTCGGTGATCTCCGAGTTCAAGGTCAAGTCCGACGTGATCTTCGACGAGGTGCGCGCCGGCGGCCGCATCCCGCTGATCATCGGTCGCGGCCTCACCGCCAAGGCCCGTGAGGCCCTCGGCCTGCCGGCCTCCGACCTCTTCCGCCTGCCGTCCGAGCCGGCCGACAGTGGCAAGGGCTTCACCCTCGCCCAGAAGATGGTCGGCCGCGCCTGTGGCCTGCCCGAGGGCAAGGGCATCCGCCCCGGCACCTATTGCGAGCCGAAGATGACCACGGTCGGGTCTCAGGACACCACCGGCCCGATGACCCGCGACGAGCTGAAGGACCTCGCCTGCCTCGGCTTCTCCGCCGATCTGGTGATGCAGTCCTTCTGCCACACCGCGGCCTATCCGAAGCTGGTCGACGTCCAGACCCATCACGAGCTGCCGACCTTCATCTCCAACCGCGGCGGCATCGCCCTGCGTCCGGGTGACGGCGTCATCCACTCCTGGCTCAACCGCCT
>CALMYM010000463.1 GCA_937873675.1 uncultured Alphaproteobacteria bacterium
ATCCCTCTCGGAACGATCCGACTCTAGACCAACCCGCTGTTACAAGGGTGCAAAGCGTGAAGCGAATTGCACCTGCAGGCGAAACCGGCGACGATCGACCGAGGGTATGTCATCGGGCTTCGTCATGCCGAACTATCGCCGATATCGCGTTCCCGGCGGCTGCTGGTTCTTCACGGTCACATTGGCGGATCGTAGCAGCCGACTGCTCGTCGAGCAGATTGACGCCCTGCGCCTCGCCGTTGCCCGTGTTCGTGACCGTCACCCGTTTCACATCGACGCGATGGTGATCCTCCCGGATCACCTCCACGCGATCTGGACTTTGCCGGAGGGGGATACCGACTTCTCCCGCCGTTGGTACCTGATCAAGGTCGCATTCACGCGATCCGTCGTGGCGTCGTCGTTCGCGGTCCCTCGGGGGCGAAGACCGGGCGAACGAGCGCTGTGGCAGCGTCGCTTCTGGGAACACCTGATCCGAGATGAAAACGACTACGCTCGCCATTTCGACTATTGCCACATCAACCCGATGAAGCACGGCCTCGTCGCACACATCGCAGACTGGCCGCATTCCTCGTTCCATCGGGCCGTGCGAGACGGGATCTATGATGCGGATTGGGCCGGAACGGCAGAGCCGGTCGGTGTTTTCGGCGAAACGTGATGGGACGCGGAAGTGAGACTGCGAGCGCTGCCGGTGGAATTCGCTTCGCTCTTTCCACCCTACGAAAACGTCTCATCGGTAGGGTGCAAAGAGCGGAGCGAATTGCACCGCAAAACGGCCAACCTCACCTCACCGCCGCCGCCGATCCTTCGGCGATCAGGGTCGTCAGGAGCGTCGCGTATTGCTCGCGGGTCATGCCCTTCGACGGTTTGAACCACATGAAGCTCCAGTTCATCATGCCGAACAGCGACATGGTGACCGGCTTCACCAGTTCCGGGCGTTCGGAGAGCGCCGGATTGACCTCGAGGATCGCCTCCTTGGCGTGGACGACGAGTTCGCGCTCCATCGCCTTGAGTTCGTCCTGCGCCTCCTTCGGCAGCCGGCCCATCTCGTTGATCTGGATGACGTGCTCGTGGTCGGCGTCGCGATAGGCCTCGAGCAGGGCGCGCACCAGCGCCTCCAGCCGGACCCGCGGACTCCCCTCGACCGTACGCGCCTCGCGCACCACGTCGACCAACTCCTGGAGATGGGCGCGGATGATGTCGCAGAGCAGCGCTTCCTTGTTCTCGTAGTAGTGATAGAGCAGCGCCTTCGACGTGCCGCAAGCCTTGGCGATGTCGGTGAGCGACGTGCCGTCGTAGCCGGCGCGAGCGAAGAGCTCGGCCGACTTCTTCAGGATCGTCTCACGCTTGGCGTCGTAATCCGCCGCCCTCGGTCTCGCCACGGTTCGCCCCTCACCCCTTCGGCCGCTGATCGAACACCCGCTTCGCCTTGCCGAGCGAGCGCTCGAGGAAGCCCGGCGGCACCACCTGCACCTTGGCCGAGATGCCGATCGTGTCCTTGATGAACCGCGACAGCCGCTTGCCCGATTCCGCGACCACGTCCGGGTAATCGGATTCCGGCCGGATTTCCACCTCGACCGTCATCAGATCCATGCGACCGTCACGGGTGAGCAGGATGCGGTAGTGCCCGGCGAGCGTCGGCACCTTGAGCAGCAGTTCCTCGATCTGGGTCGGGAAGACGTTGACGCCGCGTACGATCATCATGTCGTCGGAGCGTCCCGTCACCTTCTCCATGCGCCGCATCGAGCGCGCCGTGCCGGGTAGGAGCCGCGTCAGGTCGCGGGTGCGATAGCGGATGATCGGCAGCGCCTCCTTGGTCAGCGAGGTGAAGACCAGTTCGCCCTTCTCGCCGTCCGGCAGCACCGCGCCGGTCGAGGGGTCGCTCGCCTCCGGATAGAAGTGATCCTCCCAGATGTGCAGCCCGTCCTTGGTCTCGACGCACTCCTGCGCGACACCCGGGCCCATCACCTCGGAGAGCCCGTAGATGTCGACCGCATGCATGTCGAAGGCGTTCTCGATCTCGCGCCGCATCGCCTCGGTCCACGGCTCGGCGCCGAAGATGCCGACCGCCAGCGACGACTCGCGCGGGTCGAGACCCTGGTTGCGGAACTCGTCGAGGATGGCGAGCATGTAGGACGGCGTCACCATGATGACGTCGGGCGAGAAGTCGTTGATCAGCTGCACCTGGCGTTCGGTCATGCCGCCCGACACCGGGATCACCGTGCAACCGAGCTTCTCCGCCCCGTAGTGCGCCCCGAGACCGCCGGTGAAGAGGCCGTAGCCGTAGGAGACGTGCCCCTTCATCCCCGGTCGGCCGCCGCCGGCGCGGATCGAACGCGCCACCACCTGCGACCAGGTGTCGATGTCCTTCAGCGTATAGCCGACGACGGTCGGCTTGCCGGTCGTGCCCGACGAGCCGTGGACGCGGGCGATCTTCTCCTGCGGCACGGCGAACATGCCGAAGGGATAGGCGTCGCGCAGATCGGCCTTGGTGGTGAAGGGGAACTTCGCCAGATCCGAGAGCTGCTTGAAATCACTCGGATGGACGCCGGCCGCGTCGAACTTGCGTCGGTAGGTCTCGACGTTGTCGTAGGCATGCGCGAGCGACCACGCCATGCGTTCGGTCTGCAGCGCCGTGATCTCGTCGCGCGACGCGATTTCGATCGGGTCGAGGGTCTTGCGATCGGGGGTGAGGTCCAACATGGGATTTCCTCCTGAAACGTCGTTCTCGTCACGCCTCGCGGGTCTTTCGCCCGTTCGAGGGTTCGCCACGTGGGCGGGAATGTCGTCGGGCTCAGCCCTCCGCCACCGCCTCCGGCGGCAGGAAGGTGCCCCTGATGGTGCGGGAGAGCCCGCGGAACTCGGCGATGGTCTTGCCCGTCTCGTCGGTGACGGTGATGTCGTAGACGCCGGAGCGGCCGGCCCGCTGGCGCTCCTCGCACACCGCTTCCAACACCTGCCCCTCGCGCGCCGGCGCGACGAAGGTGATCGAGCAGTGTTGCGCCACCGCCCGATCGTTGCGGCTGTTGCAGCCGTAGGCGAAGGCGGTGTCGGCCAGCGTGAAGATGTAGCCGCCGTGGCAGATGTGATGGCCGTTGACCATGGTCGGGCCGATCGTCATGGCGAGCCGCGCCCGCCCCGGTCCGACCTCGAGGAGGCGGATGCCGAGCGCCTGCGCCGCCCGGTCGTCGGCCCACATCAGATCGGCGCAGGTCCGCGCCAGCGTCTGATCGTCCATCGCCTCACCCCTTCCGTCCGGTGAAGACCGGCTTGCGCTTCTCCTTGAAGGCGGCGACGCCCTCGGCGTAGTCCGGCGTCGCGCCGGCGGCGCGCTGCAGATCGCGCTCGAGATCGAGCTGTGCGTCGAAGCTGTTGGTCGACGAGGCGAGGAGCGCCTGCTTGGTCGCCGCCAGTCCTTGCGTCGGCGCATCCGCCAGACGGGCGGCGAGGGCGCGCGCCTCGGCGTCGAGATCGGCGTCGTCGACCGCCTTCCAGATCATGCCCCAGGCTTCCGCCTTCTCCGCCGCGATCGGCTCGGCGAGCATGGCGAGCCCCTTGGCGCGCGCCTCGCCGACCAGCCGCGGCAGCGTCCAGGTGCCGCCCGAATCCGGCACCAGCCCGATCTTGGCGAAGGCCTGGACGAAACTCGCCGACTTGGCCGCGAGGACGATGTCGCAGGCGAGCGCGATGTTGGCGCCCGCCCCCGCCGCCACGCCGTTGACGGCGCAGACGACCGGCTTGGGCATCGCCTTGATCAGGCGGACGAGCGGGTTGTAACGCAGCTCGAGCGACTCCCCGAGGTCGGGCCGCGCCGAACCGGGGGCGACCGCTCGGTCGGAGAGGTCCTGGCCGGCGCAGAAGCCGCGCCCGGCGCCGGTCAGGAGCACGGCGCGCACGTCCTCGTCCGCCGCGATCGCCTCGAGCGCTTCGCGCAGCGCCGCGTGCATCGCGACCGTGAAGGAATTCAGTCGCTCCGGCCGATTGAGCACCACCCGCGCCACCGCGCCGATGCGCTCCACCAGAACAGGCGTCTCGGTGACGCCGGCAGTCGTCTCGGACATCTCACTCCCCTTCGATCGCAGCCCGTTCCCGGCCGTCGACCCTCTCGGTTTTATAGTTGACCGACCGGTTGGTCAATATATACTCCACGACGACGAGAGACCCCGGCGACGTCCGACCGAAGAGGCCGGCGACACACGAGAAGGCCTCCGTTCCGGGAGGAAGATCATGCACGGCCGTGCCCTGCGTCGCGAGTGGCGGCGTTCGGTCTCCGTGCCGTCGTTCGCCATCGCAACATGGCGTCGACCTCCGTTCCCGACATCGCCCCTACCGCCGCGCCGCCCTCGATCCGGGCGACGCGCCCCCCGCACGACGTCTCGAGGCATCCCGATGGCCGACCTGCCGCTTCTCCGCTCCTATGCTCTCGATCGCTGGTTCGAGGCCGCCGGTTCCCCG
>CALMYM010000464.1 GCA_937873675.1 uncultured Alphaproteobacteria bacterium
AGCGGGATCATGCCGCGGATCATGTCGACGACCTTGCCGGGCATGCCGACGCCCACCTCGTGGCCCTCGACCGTGATGGTCTTCTTCTCGTCGGTCGCCTGCGTCAGCCGCGTCTCGATCAGCCCGAAGGCGACGCAGTTGACGTTGACCTTGAAGCGCCCCCACTCCTTGGAGAGCGACTTGGTCAGCCCGATCACCCCCGACTTGGCCGAAGAGTAATTGGCCTGCCCGACGTTGCCGCCGGTGCCGGCGACGGACGAGATGTTCACCACCTTGCGGAACACCTCGCGCCCCTCGGTGGCTTCCTTGGCGGCGCGGATGCGGATCGGCTCGTCGGCGGCGCGCAGGATTCGGAACGGCGCCTTGAGATGCACGTCGAGCATCGCGTCGAACTGGGCGTCGCTCATCTTCGCGATGAGCGCATCCCAGGTGTAGCCGGCGTTGTTGACGATGATGTCGATCTCGCCGAAGGCCTCGAGCCCGGCGTTCACGAACCGCTCGGCGAAGCCCTCTTCGGTGACCGAGCCGACGACGGCGATCGCTTCGCCGCCGATCGCCCGGATCTCGGCGACGACCGCCTCGGCCGGCTCCGCGTCGAGATCGTTGACGACGAGGCGGGCGCCCTCGCGGGCGAGCTTCAGCGCCACGGCGCGGCCGATGCCCCGTCCCGAGCCGGTGACATAGGCGACCTTGCCCTCGAGTTTGCGCATCGCTCGCCTCACCCCGCCCGGTAGAGCGTCACGACGCAGGCGCCGCCGAGGCCGAGATTGTGCTGGAGCGCCACCCGCGCCCCCTCGACCTGCCGCGGCCCCATGGTGCCGCGCAGCTGACCCGTCAGCTCGAAACACTGGGCGAGGCCGGTGGCGCCGAGCGGATGGCCCTTGGAGAGGAGCCCGCCGGACGGGTTGGTGACCACCTTGCCGCCGTAACTGTTGTCGCCGTCGACGATGAACTTCTCCGCCCCGCCCTCGGGACAGAAGCCGAGGCCTTCGTAGGAGATCAGTTCGTTGGCGGTGAAACAGTCGTGCATCTCGGCGACGTCGACCTCGTCCGGACCGATGCCGGCTTCCGCATAGACAGCCTTCGCCGCCGCCGCCGTCATGTCGTAGCCGACGACGCGCATCAGGTCGTGCGCCTCGAAGGTCGAGGGCATGTCGGTGGTCATCGCCTGACCGGCGATGATGACGCGGGCATCGATGCCGTGACGGCGGGCGAACTCCGGCGTGCACAGGATCGCCGCCGCCGCGCCGCAGGTCGGCGGGCAGCACTGCAGGCGAGTGAGGAGCCTGGTCACGTGCGGCGAGGCCATGACGTCGTCGACCGAGACCTCCTTGCGGAAGATGGCACGCTCGTTGTGGACGGCGTGGCGCGAGGCCTTGGCGCGGATCATCGCGAAGGTCTCGTCCTTGGTGCCCCAGCGCTTCTGGTGCTCGATGCCGGCGCCGCCGAACATCATCGGCGCCATCGGCGCGCCGGGGTCGAAGGCCGCTTCGGTGGCGGCACGGACGAACTCGTCGAGCGGGCCGGGGCGATCCTGCCAATGCTCGACCAGGGCGCCGGGCTGCATCTGCTCGAAGCCGAGGGCGAGGACGCATTCCGCCTGTCCGGCGCGGATGGCATTGCGGGCGAGCCACAGCGCCGTCGAGCCGGTCGAGCAGTTGTTGTTGACGTTGACGATCGGGATGCCGCTCATGCCGACGCCGTAGAGCGCGCGCTGGCCGCAGGTGCTGTCACCGTAGACGTAGCCGACATAGGCCTGTTGCACCGCGCCGTAGTCGAGATGGGCGTCGGCGAGCGCCATGCGCACCGCGTCGGCGCCGAGTTCGGTGTAGCGCGGCGATTCGCTCGGCTTGAAGAAGCGCGTCATGCCGACGCCGGCGACGACGACCGTGTTGCTCATGAGAGGCTTCCTTCTCGGGCGGGCGCGGCACGCACGTCGACGGCCGCCGCCCCGGGTGTCGGGGTGGTTTGCCGCAGACTGGAGCAGGATCACGTTTTGGGAAAGGGGGAATCGTACGAGGCAAGCACCGCCGACCCGACCCGAGCCGGCTCGCTGTCGATCCCTTCGCTGCCGATCACTTCGCCGCCGGGCGCGCCTTCTTCGGCTTCGGCACCCAGGTCGCTTCCGGGACGATCCGCTTGACCCGCGGATGGGCCGCCAGCTTGTCGATCTCGGCCGGCGTCACGTCGGCGACGAACCGCGGCGCGGCGGTCATTTCCGGAACGGCGTTCACCTCAGTTCCACCGCCCCGCTAACGCCATGCGGCGGTGCCCAGGGAGCCGGCCACGACGCTGCGCTGGATGCCGTTGATCCCCCGCCGCGATGCGCGCGCGCCGACCTTCAATTCGACCACCACCCGGAGCCTTCCGTTCGCCTGAGTCTGGGCCTGCGTCTTGAGCGCCGGAACTTCGGCCTTCTTGGCCGCGGCGTCCATCGCCGAGACGGCGGGCGCACCGGCGGTGATCGCCAGGGCGAAGAAGAGGGCGGTGAGCCAGTGGGGGCGGCGGATCATGGTGTCCTCGTGCTTTCTTCGCGGATGACCCGGGTCCCGGCGACGCACCCCACCGGTCGACGGAAAGGCTCGACCCGAGGCCGATCCGTTCCATGCGGTGAGCCGTCCGCATGCCCCCCGACCGCGGTCCCGCCACGGACCGTGGCGGCCGTGTCGAGTATCTCACCACCGACAAGGGAGGGCTGCGAATGAGGCGGCGGGATGGCGAAAATGTGGCGGACTTCGTCGCCACCGACGGCGGCGTGGCGCCGCGGTTCCGCGTCACGCGTCGTCGTCGGATCGGTCGCGATCCTCACCCGTAGACCACCAGCAGGTCCTTGGCGTCGATCGGCGCGCCGGTCGTCACCAGCACCTCGGCGATCTTGCCGTCACGCTCGGCGTGCAGCGCCGTCTCCATCTTCATCGCTTCGATGGAGAGCAGCACGTCGCCGGCCTTGACCTCCTGCCCGGCCTTCACCGCCACGGTCGAGACGACGCCCGGCATCGGCGCGGCGACGTGGTCGGGGTTGCCCTCCTCGCCCTTGCGGCGGGCGACGACCTTGGCGGCGGCCGAGCGGTTCGGCACCTTGACGATGCGCGGCTGGCCGTTGAGTTCGAAGAACACCTTGACCATGCCAGAGTCGTCGGTCTCGCCGATCGCCTGGGCGAGGATCACCAGTGTCTTGCCCTTCTCGATCTCGACCATCACCTCGTCGCCCGGCTGGAGGCCGTAGAAGTAGGTGGGAGTGGGCAGCGCCGAGGTCGGCCCGTAGAGGTCCTGCATGCGGCTGAAGTCGGTGTAGACCTTGGGGTACATGACGAAGGAGGCGAGGTCGGTGTCGCCGATCTCCTCCGGCTCGCGCCCGGTCTTCTTGGCCGCGTCGGCGCGGACGCTCTCGAGCTCGGCCGGTGCCATCAGCGACCCCGGCCGCTCGGTGTAGGCGGCCTGCCCCTTGAGGATCTTGGTCTGCAACGCCTTGGGCCAGCCGCCCGGCGGCTGACCGAGATCGCCGCGGAAGAGCTGGACGACCGACTCGGGGAAGGCGACGTCCTTCGCCGGATCCTCGACGTCGGCCGCGCTCAGGCCGGCCGCGACCATCGCCAGTGCCATGTCGCCGACCACCTTCGAGGTCGGCGTCACCTTGACGATGTCGCCGAACATCCGGTTGACGTCGGCGTAGGTCTCGGCGACCTCGTGCCACTTCGCCTCGAGACCCAGCGCGCGGGCCTGTTCCTTGAGGTTGGTGAACTGCCCGCCCGGCATCTCGTGGAGATAGACCTCCGAGGCGCCCGACCTGAGGTCGCTCTCGAAAGCGCGGTATTGGGTGCGGACCGCCTCCCAATAGAACGACAGCTTGCGGATCACAGCCGGATCGAGACCCGAGTCGCGCTCGGTGCCCTTCAGCGCCGAGACGATCGAGCCGAGGCAGGGCTGCGAGGTG
Organism: uncultured Alphaproteobacteria bacterium; assembly: GCA_937873675.1. GTDB lineage: Bacteria > Pseudomonadota > Alphaproteobacteria > Rhizobiales > Ancalomicrobiaceae > CALBKH01. The sequence goes on from CALMYM010000464.1 coordinate 3,935, forward strand.
AGGCCGGAGAAGGCGTCGACGGCGCCGTCGACCGCATCGACGTTCGCATCGACCGCCGCCAGCACGCTCGCCGCCGAGATGCCGGAGGTGTCGTGGGTGTGGAAGTGGATCGGGATGGTGATCTCCTGGCGCAGCGCCGCGAACAGCGCCTTGGCGGCGGCCGGCTTCAACAGCCCCGCCATGTCCTTGACGCCGAGCACGTGGGCGCCCGCCTTTTCCATCTCCTTGGCCAGATCGACGTAGTACTTCAGCGAGTACTTCGACCGGTCGGGATCGAGGATGTCGCCGGTGTAGCAGACGGCGGCCTCGGCCACCTTGTTCTCGCTCGCCACCGCATCGATCGCCGGGCGGATGTTATCCATCCAGTTGAGCGCGTCGAAGATGCGGAAGACGTCGACGCCGCCCTTCGCGGCTTCTCGCACGAAGAACTTCACCACGTTGTCGGGGTAGTTGGCGTAGCCGACGCCGTTCGCGCCCCGGAGCAGCATCTGCAAGAGGATGTTCGGCGCCTTCTCGCGCACCAGGGCCAGCCGCTCCCACGGGTCCTCGGTGAGAAAGCGCATGGCGACGTCGAAGGTCGCGCCGCCCCAGCATTCGAGGCTGAACAGGTCCGGCAGCCCCTTGGCGTAGGCGTCGGCGATGCGGACGATGTCGTGAGTGCGCATGCGGGTGGCGAGCAGCGACTGGTGGCCGTCGCGCATGGTCGTGTCGGTGATCAGCACCCGCTGCTGCGCCAACATCCAGGAGGCGAGGCCCTTCGGGCCCTTCTCGTCGAGGATCTGCTTGGTGCCCGGCAGGATCGGCCCGGCGAACTTCGGCACCACCGGCTTCGGCGCGTCCGCCGGCGGGACGGCGCGGCCGCGCACCTCCGGGTGGCCGTTGACGGTGACGTCGGCGATGAAGGTGAGGAGCTTGGTCGCCCGGTCCTTGCGTCGCTGCCCACGGAACAGCTCCGGCGTCTCGTCGATGAAGCGCGTGGTGTAGCTCGCATCCTGGAAATCGGGATGGCCGATGACGTTCTCGAGGAAGGTCAGGTTGGTGGCGACACCGCGGATACGGAACTCGCGCAAGGCGCGGTCCATCCGCCGGATGGCTTCCGTCGGTGTCGGCGCCCAGGCGGTCACCTTCTCCAGCATCGGGTCGTACCAGCGGGTGATCACCGCGCCGGAATAGGCGGTGCCGCCGTCGAGGCGGATGCCGAAGCCCATGGCGCCGCGATAGGCGGTGATGCGGCCGTAGTCGGGAACGAAGTTGTTCTCCGGATCCTCGGTGGTGATGCGGCACTGCAGGGCATGGCCGTTGAGCCGGATCGCCGCTTGCGCCGGGACTCCACTCTCCGGCGTGCCGATCGCCGCGCCTTCGATCAGGTGGATCTGCGCCTTGACGATGTCGATGCCGGTCACCTCCTCGGTGACGGTGTGCTCGACCTGGATGCGCGGGTTCACTTCGATGAAGTAGAAGGCGCCGCTGTCGGCATCCATCAGGAACTCGACGGTGCCGGCGGCGACGTAGTCGGTCGCTCGCGCGATCTTCACCGCATAGCCGCAGAGCTCCGTCCGCCGCGCCTCGTCGAGATAAGGAGCGGGTGCCCGCTCCACCACCTTCTGATGCCGCCGTTGCACCGTGCAGTCGCG
>CALMYM010000465.1 GCA_937873675.1 uncultured Alphaproteobacteria bacterium
CTGCAGCAAGGCGTATGGTCGCAGGCGGCTCCGAGCGGGATTTCAATCCTTTAGTACTATGGAAAATCGCCCGAAAGCGGTCCGATAGTGCGCCGATCTGACGGCTCTGCGGGGAAGTTTCGAGCAATTTTTCCGCATTGCGAAAGAAGTTGCGACGAGAGTGGATCTCAGGCGCCGAACCCCGGGGGTCGACACCTGTAGATCGCCTCGAACCACGATCCGCCGACCGGCCCCGAGGGGAAGGGTGCGGCCGAACGATACGAACGCGGGAAGGAAGACCATGGCTGGGAACGAAAACGCGGCCTCGACCCTCGAGAATCGGCCGGTGAAGGACCTCTACGAGATCGGCGAGATCCCGCCGCTCGGCCACGTGCCGAAGAACATGTACGCCTGGGCGATCCGCAAGGACCGCCACGGTCCGCCGGAAGAGGCGATGCAGCTCGAGGTCGTGCCCACCTGGGAGCTCGACAGCCACGACGTGCTCGTCCTGGTGATGGCCGCCGGCGTCAACTACAACGGCGTGTGGGCCGGCCTCGGCAAGCCGATCTCGGTCTTCGACGTCCACAAGCAGCCCTACCACATCGCCGGTTCGGACGCCTCGGGCATCGTCTGGGCGGTGGGCTCCAAGGTGAAGCACTGGAAGGTCGGCGACGAGGTCGTCATCCACTGCAATCAGGACGACGGTGACGACGAGGAGTGCAACGGCGGCGATCCGATGCTTTCGCCGTCGCAGCGCATCTGGGGCTACGAGACGCCGGACGGCTCCTTCGCGCAGTTCTGCCGCGTCCAGGCGCGCCAGCTGCTGCCGCGGCCGCAGCATCTCACCTGGGAGGAATCGGCCTCCTACATGCTGACGCTGGCGACCGCCTATCGCATGCTCTTCGGCCATCAGCCGCATCAGCTGAAGCCGTCGCAGAACGTGCTGATCTGGGGCGCTTCGGGCGGTCTCGGCGTGTTCGGCGTCCAGCTCGTCGCGGCGGCCGGCGCCAACGCCATCGGCGTCATCTCCGACGAGGACAAGCGCGACTACGTCATGAGCCTCGGCGCGCGCGGCGTCATCAACCGCAAGGACTTCAAGTGCTGGGGCCAGCTGCCCAAGGTCGGCAGCCCCGAGTACGACGCCTGGTTCGGTGAAGTGCGCAAGTTCGGCAAGGCGATCTGGGACGTCACCGGCAAGGGCAACAACGTCGACATGGTGTTCGAGCACCCCGGCGAATCGACCTTCCCGACCTCGACCTTCGTGGTGAAGCGCGGCGGCATGGTGGTGTTCTGCGCCGGCACGACCGGCTTCAACATCACCTTCGACGCCCGTTACGTCTGGATGCATCAGAAGCGCATCCAGGGCTCGCACTTCGCCCACCTCAAGCAGGCGGCGGCGGCCAACAAGTTCGTGCTCGACCGGCGCGTCGAGCCGTGCATGTCGGAAGTCTTCGACTGGAAGGACATCCCCAAGGCCCACACCAAGATGTGGAAGAACGAGCACAAGCCCGGCAACATGGCGGTGCTGGTCTGCGCCCCGAAGACCGGCTTGCGGACCTTCGAGGACGTGCTCGAGGCCTCGGCCGAAATGGGTGGGTGATCAAAGATCTCCCTTGAGATCATTCGACTCCGAGGGCTCGCTCTCGGAGTCGAATATTTTGAAATGCATTTTGATCTCGCGCTTCAATTCCTCATATTCGAATTCATCTTCGAACAGATCGATATGGTTTGTGGTACGTAAGATATGAATTGCGCTTTCAATGTCTTCGTACGAGATTTTATCGTCTATCGTTTCCGTCTTTCCTCTCGCAAATTCGAACCATTTCATGCTTTCTGCATATAATATTAAGCATTGAAGCGCCGCAATTGGCACCGCATTATTTACTTTTTCTTTCTCGACGTGAATGCCAGAGATCCAGCTTTGTACAAGCTGAATATTCTCAATCAACGATGCTGCCTGGCTGGCCGACTCTCGCCGATTTGCCTCGACTAGCAGTGCTAAATTCTTTATAAGATGGTGATCGACATCCGGGGGGATTTATTGATGCCAATTTTTCGTAAATATACCTCAGGGAATCTGTGCTGAATTGTGTTATTTTGTTCAAGTTTACGAGTGTAACAGCACGTATAGAGCGGTATCTATTTTCAGCTTGTGAAATTTGCTCCTCTTTCGCAGCCTGAATTTGTTCCCGCGAACCGGAAAGCGCCCACCATCCGGCCTGGAGTGTTGCCCCCACCGCGAAGATGGCAGTGAGGGCGCCAATCAGACTCTGCCATTCGCTGAAGAGCTTCGCGATCGTAGGGCCGGACAAGTGGGGTCGAGTACCGAGCGCGTAACCGAGGCCGAGACTGGTCACGGCCGTCAGTGTAACCGCTGCCCAAATCGTCGCTGCCTTAAGCATCAGCCCCTCAGTGCTCCGGTATCCGCCCTTCGCGCCACAGCTCGATCGAGTGGTTGATCTCGGCGCCGAAGAGGAAGATCAGGCCGATGATGTAGAAGAACAGCATCGAGGCGATGGCGCCGCCGAGGCCGGCGTAGGTCTTGGCGTAGCCGGAGAAGTGGGAGAGGTACCAGGAGAAGACCATGCCGGCGACGAACCACAGCGTCAGCGTCAGCAGGACGCCCGGCATCACCCCCTTCAACGTCTGACGGCGGGCGGGCAGCCACAGATGCGCCGAGGCGAGGAAGAGGAAGACGCCGAGGGTGAAGAACAGCAGCGGCAGGCGGTAGAAATAGGTCCAGTAGGGGGCGAGGTCGGGGGCGTGCGGGATGAGGAAGGCCCACACCACCGGCAGCACGACGACGAGGAAGCCGAGCCCGAGGATGACGATGCCGCCGATCAGCATGAAGAACGTGCCTTCGAGCCGGCGGATCAGGAAGTGGCGTTCGTCGTAGGAGCGGTAGGCATAGTTGAGGCCCATGCGCAGGCTCTCGACCAGACCGGTGACGATGACGCCGAGCAGGATGGCGCCGACGGTCAGCACGCTGCTCTGCGAGGTGGCGAGCACCGCCGAGATCTCGGGCCGGAGAATGTCGGCGACCTGATCGGGCAGCACCGAGAAGATGCCACCGGTGCCCTGTTCCGCCGCGGCGGCCAGTTCCGCTCCGCCCCAGTAGCCGGCGAGGCCGGTGACCAGGATCATGAAGGGGAACATCGAGAACAGGATGGCGAAGGCGATGTTGGAGGCGTGCGCGAACGATTCGTTGCGCAACAGACCCCAGTAGAAGGCCTCCCAGACGATATGGCCGAGAGCCTTGATCCGAAGCCGCAGCGTCGCGGTCGCGGCAGGATGGTCGGGGGTTGCGGTCTCGGTATCGGCCATGGCGCGGAAGATATGCGCGCCGGCGTTCCGACACAATCGTTTCGGGTGTCGCCAGTTGGTCGATGACGGCAGCGGCGATCACGTACGGGGCGGCTGGCGGCTGCTGCGCTTTTGTCGCATTCTCGCGGCAGAGAGGCCGCCGACGATTCACCGGCGCCGCGCTCTCCACCCGCATCGCCTCCCGAAACATCGCCTCGGATCGACCGCCTTGATCAAGCCGACCGTTCGTGCGCTCCTCGTTCTCGTCTTCGCCGCCATGGCGCCGATCAGCGGCGTCACGTCGGTCGCGGCAGCCGCACCGGCGGTCGCGGAGGGCGGCAAGGCCGCGCCGGTCGCCGACGCGGCCAAGGCCGCTCCGGCGGCCGAAAAAGCCGGCGACGCGGCGAAGGCGGCGGATGCCCCGAAGGCACCGGCGGCCGGAGATGCGCCGACGTCGCGGTCGGTGAAGCCGGCGGGCAAGCCCGACGAGGTCCAGCAGAAGCTCGACGCCTGGAAGGTCGAGGTCGATCAGATCGCCGCGGGCATCCAGCGCGAGGGCCAGACCGATCGCCATCTCGCCGAGATGCGCGAGCGCGCCGAGCAGATCCGCGGCGCCGCCAACGAACGGATCGCCGCGGAGAACCCGCGCCAGGCGTCGATCGAGGCCCGCCTCAAGCAACTCGGCTCGCCGCCGCAGGCCAAGCCGGACGAGCCGGTGGCGGTCGAGTCCGATGCGGTGAAGGCGGAGCGCGAGGAGCAGCAGCGCCAGCTCGGCGAGGTGCAGGGGCGGATCAAGCAGGCGCAACTCATCGATCTCCGCGCCGAGGAGATCATCAAGACGATCGCCGATCGTCGCCGCGATCGCTTCGCCCGCGAACTGGTCGAGCGCTCGCGCTCGATCCTCGATCCGGGCACGTGGCTGGAGGCGCTGCAGTCGTTTCCGGGTACCTTCAACAGCCTGCGCTACCTGATCGCCGACTGGCTGAGCCTGATGGCGGGACGCGGGCTCGAGACGGCGATGGCCGTCGGCTCGGTGATTCTGGCGCTGGTCGTCGCCCTCTTCGCCATGCGGCGGCGGCTCACGCTCTTCACCGAGCGCGATCCGGAGATCACCGACCCGCCACGCCTGCGCAAGGCGGCGGTCGCCGCCGGCATCGTCGCGCTCAACGTCGCGATTCCCGTGGCCGGGCTCTTCGGCATCGCCCGGGCGCTGGAGGTCTTCGACCTCAATCCCGACCGGATCTCGCTGTTCCTCGACGCCCTCGTCGTCGGTGTCGGCGCATCGGCGGCGGTCTACGGCGTGGCGCTGGCGCTGTTCGCGCCGGCCAAGCCGAACTGGCGGATGGTGGCGGTCGGTGACGTGACGGCGTTGCGCGTCGTCGGTCTGTCGGTGGTGCTGGCCCTGACCCACGGTTTCGGCGTCACCATCTCCCGGCTGATGAACGTCGTCGCCGCGCCGGTCGCCGAGGTGATCGCCTATGCCGGCTTCTTCGCGGTCGTCGACGCCGTCCTGATCATGATGGCGCTGAAGGCGGCGGCGCGTTCGTTGAGCGGCGACGAGGCGCATGCCGCGCCGGTCGAAGAGGCGGAGAGCCAGCGCAGCGTGTTGTGCGGCTGGATGGTGGCGATCGCGGCGGTGGGGGCGGCGGTCGGCGGCTGGGTGGCGCTCGCCTCCTTCATGACGACGCAGATGGTCCGGACCGGGTTCCTGCTCGGGGCGCTCTACATCCTGCTGCAGCTCACCGACGAGGCCATTCTCGCGACCTTCCACGAGGGGACGCGCGTCGGGGCGATGCTCACCCGGTCGATGGGGCTGGGACGGGAGCGGGTGGAGCAGATCGGCGTCGTGCTCTCCGGCGTGACGCGGCTGCTGCTCATCGCCCTCGCCCTGCTGTTCGCGTTGACGCCGATCGGGGTGTCGTCGCAGGACGTGGTGGCCGACGCCAAGGTGGCCTTCTTCGGCTTCAAGATCGGCGGCTTCACCTTCTCGCTGTCGACGATCCTCAGCGGGATCGCCCTGCTGGTCATCGGCATCGCCGTGACGCGGGCGGTCCAGGGCTGGCTCGACGACCGCTTCCTGCCGCGCACCCGGCTCGACGTCGGCCTCAAGAACTCGATCCGCACCGCCTTCGGCTACATCGGCTATCTCCTGGCGGCGATGTTGGCCTTCTCGGTGGTCGGCCTCGACCTCAGGAACCTCGCCATCGTCGCCGGTGCGCTCTCCGTCGGTATCGGTTTCGGCCTGCAGTCGATCGTCAACAACTTCGTCTCCGGCCTGATCCTGCTCG
>CALMYM010000466.1 GCA_937873675.1 uncultured Alphaproteobacteria bacterium
GGCCCTTGTGGGCGTGGATCTGGCGCTTGATCGAATGGACGTCGGCGATCGCCGCGTAGTCGAAATACTTGCGCCAGATGAAGGGGCGGATCTCGGAGATGAAGGCCCAGCCGGCGGTGAGGTCGCCGGCAGCGGGCCGCGCCTTGATCAGCGCCGCGCGTTCCCAGTTCTGGCCCATCGACTCGTAATACTGGAAGGCGGCGTCGAGGTTCATGGCGATCGGCGTGGCGCCGGGATCGGGGCGCAGGCGCAGGTCGGTGCGGAAGACGTAACCGTCCGCCGTTCGCTCCTGCATGATCTTCACCATCCGCTTGGTCAGGCGGACGAAGAGATCGACCGCCTCGTCGGGGTCGGCGAGGCGCGCGACGCTGCGATCGAAGAAGACGATGAGGTCGATGTCGGAGGAGTAGTTGAGCTCGTGGGCGCCGTATTTGCCCATGGCGAGCAGGATCCAGCCGGAGCCCTCCGCCGGATCGGCGGGGTTCGGCAGCTCGATCTTGCCGCGGGCGGCGGCGTCGGCGAGGCAGAAGCGGACGGCGGCCTGGAGGGTGGCGTCGCCGATCCGGGTCAGCGCGCCGGTGACCTCCATCGTGCCCCAGACGCCGCCGAGATCGGCCAGCGCCGCGGCGAGCGCCACCTCCTGCTTGGCGAGGCGGAGCTTCGACATCAGCGTCGCCTCGTCGTCGAGACGCGAGGCCTCGACCTCGGCGACGAGGCCGTCGACGAGGGCCGCCGGATCGCTGGTGAGGATCCGGGCGAGGCGGCCGGTGTCGCGGGCGGCGAGTTCGGTCAGATAGGAGGAATTGGAAAAGACGCCTTCGAGGAAGGCCTTCACCTCGGGTCGCTCCGCGAGGAGCGCCGTCAGGGTTTCGCCGCCGGTCTGAAAACGGGTGCGCTCGGTGACGCGGGTCATCGCGGCGGCGGCGGTCTTCTTGTCGGCCGGGCGGATGGCGACACGGATGCGGGAGAGGAGCGCCTCGGGGGCGACGGGGACGACGTCGGATGCGGACATGCCGAGGGAGCCTTCACGCCGGAATCGGAGAAGCCCGACGCGACGCGAGGCCGGCGGGATGCCCAATGGATAGGCAGCCGCCCCGCCGGGTCAAGCGGGGGGAAAGGCGTAGGACGGATTTCGCTCGGCTCACGCCTCGATCGGCAGCCTCAGCGCCACCTTCAGCCCCGGGGCGGCGTCGGTGAGGCCGATCTCGCCCTTGTGGTGGCGGGCGACGGCGGCGGCGAGCGCCAGGCCGAGGCCGGAGCCGGGGGCGGAGCGCGAAGCCTCGAGCCGGGTGAAGCGGTCGAGGACGCGGGTGCGGTCGGTCTCGGGAATGCCGGGGCCGTTGTCGGCGACGGAGAGCACGGCGTGGTCGCCGTCACGGCGGACGGAGATGGTCACCTTGGCGTCGCGGCCCTCGACCCGCCCGTATTTGAGAGCGTTGTCGACGAGGTTGGTCAGCGCCTGGGCGAGGAGTTCGCGCGCCGCGAAGAGCTTCACCGGTTCCACCGCCTCGACCACGAAGGCGACGCCCTCGTCCTCGGCGACCGGCTCGTAGAGTTCGGCCACCTCGCGGGCGATCTCGGCGAGATCGACCTCGCGAGCGGCGGCGACGGAGGATCCGGCTTCGACCCGGGCGATCATCAACAGCGCGTCGAAGGTGCGGATGAGGCCGTCGGATTCCTCGATCGCCGCCTCCAGCGCCCGACGATGAGCCTCGGTGTCGTCGGGGCCGGCGAGCGCCGCCTCGAGGCGATTGCGCAGGCGGGTGAGCGGCGTCTTGAGATCGTGGGCGATGTTGTCGGAGACCTCCTTCAGCCCCTTCATCAGCTCGCCGATCTTCGACAGCATGTCGTTGAGGGAAACGGCGAGGCGATCGAACTCGTCGCCGGAGCCGGAGACCGGCAGACGACCGGAGAGGTCGCCGCCGACGATCCGGCGCGAGGCGGCGGAGACCTGATCGATGCGCTTCAGCACCCGACGCGCCAGGAACCACCAGGTGAGGCCGGCGAGGACCACCATCGCCACGATGATCCAGCGGAACGACTTGCGGAAAACGGCGCGGAAGCGCTCGCGCTCGCCGACGTCGCGGCCGACCAGGACGTGGAAGCCGTTCTCCAGGGTGAAGGCACGCACCAGGGCGACGTGGCGGGTCTCGCGACCGTCCTCGAACCGCGAATAGGGGAGCGTGTGGGGTTCGTCGTCGTTCTCGGTCACCGCCTGGAGCGGCAATTCGGCGACGTTGCCGGCGATCGGATTGCCGGCGGGATCGACGACGTAGAAGAGGCCGGCATCGGGCCGGCGGGAGCGTTCGTCGAGGGTGAAGATCAGCCGGACCACGCCGCCGTCGCGATAGTCCTCTTGCAGGGTTTCGACGTCGGTCTCGATCGCCTCGACCAACTGCTGGTCGACGACGCGCGCCGCCTCGTGGGTGACCGCGCCGACCAGGAACAGCGAGAAGACGGTGAAGACCACGATGTAGATCGCCGACAGGCGCACCGCCGTCGTGGCGAACAGGCGCCGGACGGCGGACATGGGGCCCCCGGTGGCGGGCTCGGCGGGCAATTCGGCGGCTCGCGCGCCCTGTGGCCGGCGCCCCGCCCGGGGTGCAGCAACCGCCGCCCCCG
>CALMYM010000467.1 GCA_937873675.1 uncultured Alphaproteobacteria bacterium
TTCGATGCGCCGGTCTGTGTCATCATCGCATACGACCGCGAACTGTCCGGCAGCGACGACACCGCGTTCGACTGCGGCGCCGTGACCACCGCGCTGGTCAATGCGGCATGGAGCCGGGGCCTTGGCTGCGTGATCAACAGCCAGGGGATCATGCAGAGCCCGGTGGTGCGCGAACACGCCGGTATCCCGGACGATCAGGTCATCATGAAGGCCGTCGCGCTGGGCTGGCCCGATCCGGATTTCCCCGCCAATGCCGTGGTCAGCCACCGCAAGAGCGTGGATGAGGCGGCGCGGTTCGTGGGTCCGAGGGAGCCGGCGACGAAGCGCGGGCGGCTCGGATCGGCGGCGAAGGCCGCGTCGCAGGCCTCGCGGGCGCGGCGGGCGCCCTCGAGGTTGAGGTCGTAGGCGACCGCCTCCAGCGCATAGTCGGCCTGGGCGATGGTGGTCGCCGAGAAGGTGTTGGTCTCGACGATGTCGGCGCCGGCGGCGAGATACTGGGCGTGGATGCCGCGGATGATCTCGGGGCGGGTGATCGACAGGAGGTCGTTGTTGCCCTTGAGGTCGTGACCGTGGGCGGCGAAGCGGTCGCCTCGATAGTCGGCCTCGCCCAGTCCGTGACGCTGGATCATGGTACCCATCGCCCCGTCGAGCACCAGGATGCGCTTCGAGGCCGCCTCGCGAAGCGTCTTCGCGAGCGTGGCGGCGGTGGCGGCGGTGTGGCTGAAGGGCGTGGTCATGATCTCACTTTCGTCTCGTCGACCCATCGAGGATGGGCCGGGATGTCGCTGCTCCGGACGGGGCCGGGGTCATGGGGGATCGGCTTCGAGGAGCCGCCGCGCCCCCTCTCCCTGTCCCTCCCCCTCAAGGGGGGAGGGGACCCTGGGGAGATGGCCTTCGCAAAACGGACGCCCGTCGCGCACGGCCTTCGTGAATTCGGGGAACTTCGCCCCATCGTTCCCTCCCCCCTGGAGGGGGAGGGACAGGGAGGGGGGGCTGAGCCTCTCCTCGAATGTGGAAGTCGTCTGAGGCCCTCACGCCGCGGCGTCGGTGGCGCGGATGCCCAGGCTCGAGCAGATCCCGGTGACGAGGTCGGCGCGGTTCATGGTGTAGAAGTGGAAGTGATCGACGCCGCGGACACGGAGATCGGCCACCTGCTCGGCGCCGAAGTCGATGGCGGCGCGGGCGCGGTCCTCCGGGGTCTCACCGACCGTGGCGAAACGCTCGGCGACCGATGCCGGCACCGAGGCGCCGGTCTTCTCGGCGAAGCCGGCGACGGCGCCGAAATTGTGGACCGGGATGATGCCCGGCAGGATCGGGATGGCGATCCCGGCGGCGCGGACGCGGTCGAGGAAGCCCTCGTAGAGGTCGTTGTCGAAGAAGAACTGGGTGATGGCGCGGGTCGCCCCGGCGTCCACCTTGCGCTTCAGATTGTCGATCTCTTCGTCCCAGGTGCGGCTCTCCGGGTGACGCTCCGGATAGGCGCCGACCGAGATCTCGAAGCCGCCGAGGCGCGCGATGCCGGCCACCAGATCGGAGGCGTAGGCGTAGCCGCCGGGATGGGGGCAGTAGGCCGAGCCGACGCCCTCCGGCGGATCGCCGCGCAGCGCGACGATGTGGGAAACGCCGACCTCGGCATAGGAGCGGATCACCGCATCGACCTCGTCGCGGGTCGCCGCGACGCAGGTCAGATGCGCCGCCGGGGCGAGCGTCGTTTCGCGGACGATGCGGGCGACGGTGTCGTGGGTGCGTTCGCGGGTCGAGCCGCCGGCGCCGTAGGTCACCGAGACGAAGGCCGGATCGAGCGGCGCGAGGCCCTCGATCGCCCGCCACAGGGCGGCTTCCATCTTCTCCGTCTTGGGCGGGAAGAACTCGAAGGAGATGGTCGGTCGAGAGGCGGTCATGCGAGACTTTCCGAGGACGCGCCGCCGGCGACCAGGAGACGCGGGTCGCGGGCGAGCCAGAGGGTGACGGTGAGACGGTCGGCGCCCGAGGTCGGGGCCGGTAGATCGCGGATCGAGACCACCTCGAGACCGGCGCCCTCGAGAGCGCGGGCGATCTCCTGATGGCCGAAGCCGAGACGGCGATGAGCATGGGCATCGCGCAGGAACTCGAGCCCGTGCGGCGCGAAGTCGACGATCAACATGCGGCCACCGGGGCGCAGCGTCCGCGCCGCCTCGCGAATGGCGCGGGCGGGATCGTCGAGATAGTGCAGCACCTGGTGGACGGTGACGAGGTCGAAGGCGTCGCGCGGCAGGTTCAGCGAACAGACGTCGCCCTGCAGGACGGGGGCCGAGCCGATGCCGGCGCGGCCGAGTTCGGCGCGGGCGGCGGCGAGCATGTCGTGCGAGGTGTCGATGCCGACGGCGCGGTCGAAGCGACCGGCTAGAAGCTCGATCATCCGGCCGGTGCCGGTGCCGAGATCGAGCAGCGCGCCGAAGGGGCGATCGCCGATGGCGGCGAGGATCGCGGCCTCGACCTCGCGCTCGTCGACGTGGAGCGAGCGCAACGCCGCCCAGCCGGAGGCGTTGGCGGCGAAGGTGTCCTTGGCCGCCTCGGCATGGTCGGGCTTGACCGCCTCCCGCCGCTCGCCGTCGCGGCGGAGGGTGGGGGAATCAGGGTCGA
>CALMYM010000468.1 GCA_937873675.1 uncultured Alphaproteobacteria bacterium
TTGGTCTAGTGGGCGGGGTGCAGATGATTCCGGCGGTGCGGATGTATACGCTGGGAACCCGATTGAGCGATTTGCAAAGCACGCTGACGCTGCTTGCGGCCTGCGCGGTGGGGTTGGGCGTGGTGAACCAAGGGACGGCAGAACTGCGGGGACAAAACCGGCGGGTGACGGGACTCGCGCCGTTCTGGTTGGTGGCGGGGGGAATTCTGGGGAGCGGGCTGGCGCTGGGATTGGCTGGGGTGGTACAGGTGTATCTGGAACGGATGTTAAGCGTGGGGTATCTGGATACGCAACACCTGTTGATTCCGCTTTACGGCGGTTGGGTGCTGGGATTGGGGGGGAAGGCGGTAGGGGCGGTGGTTTTCGCGGGGGGGTGTCGGGGGCGCGCCGCGCCCGGCCCGCGCGGGGGGGGGGGGGGGGGCGCCGATAGACCGCCGCGCCGGGCGCCGACCGTCAGATCCCGCCGGGGAAGACGGCGTCCATCACCTCGAGGGCGAAGCGCGCCGAGACGGTGGCGGGACCGCCGCCCATCTCCATGCCGACGTCGATCGCCTCCATGATCTCGCGGCCGGACGCGCCGGCTCGCGCCGCCTGCTCGATGTGCCACTGGATGCAGCTCTCACAGTCGAGGACGATGGAGATACCGATGGCGATCAGTTCCTTCTGACGCTTCGAGAGCGCACCGTCGGTGTAGGTCGCTTTCTCAAGCGCCACGAAGGCCTCGTAGGTCTTCGATCCGAGCGCGGTGAAACGCATGTGGGCGGCACGCCGCCGCTTCGCCAATTCGCCGAGCTTTTCGGTGACCATGGGTCGGACCCTCTCGTGATCTGTCGAGCCCATCCTCCGCGGGGAGAGTGGCGCACCGTCGTGGCTCCGTAAAGACGGTGAATGGACGCGGGGGAAGGTCGTGGCAAAGCGGATTCCCACTGAATCGCAAGGGCTTGTTAACCACGAGATGATCGAATGGAGGTCTCGGTTCCCCCGCGGGGCGTTGTTGTTCAGAGTACGAGGCGTCAGGGTTCGTATGTCCACGCGTCAACACAAGAAATCCTATCTTCGCCCTCTGCTCGTCCCCGTCATCGCCCTCGGCTTCTCCGGTTACTTCGCCTGGCACGGGTGGCACGGCTCCTTCGGCATCGAGGCGCGTCGCCAGCTGGCGGTCGAGGCCAAGCGTCTCGACGGCGAACTCGCTCGGGTGAAGGCCGAGCGAGCGGCCGTCGAACGGCGCGTCGCGCTGCTGCGCTCCGCCAGCCTGGAGAGCGACATGCTCGACGAGCGCGCCCGGGAGATCCTCGGTTTCGCCAACGGCAACGAGGTCGCCATCGTCGCGACTGCGCCGATCGGTCGCATCGTCAACCGAAATTGAGTTTATCTGATCGAATCAACCGAATATCAGTTGAATCAAAAATTCGTATTGCACAGCAATATCTTGATGGTGCTCCGCACCCTCGTCCTTGACCCTTGCGTGGGGGAGAGGACGCTCTATCCTCCCCTCATCCAGATCGGTACGCCGCCGACGCAGGGGAGGATCAGATGGCCACGGCCAAGTCGACCAAGAGCAAGGCGCCGCAAGAGACGGGACCGGCTCCCTTCAATCGGGACGAGGAACTCGCCGCCTATCGCATGATGCTGCTCATCCGCCGCTTCGAGGAGAAGGCGGGCCAGATGTACGGCATGGGGCTGATCGGTGGCTTCTGCCACCTCTACATCGGCCAGGAAGCCGTCGTCGTCGGCATGCAGATGGCGATGGAAGAGGGCGACCAGTTCATCACCGGCTACCGCGACCACGGCCACATGCTGGCCTGCGGCATGAGCGCCAACGGCGTCATGGCCGAGTTGACCGGGCGCCGCGGCGGCTATTCCAAGGGCAAGGGCGGCTCGATGCACATGTTCAGCGTCGAGAAGCAGTTCTTCGGCGGTCACGGCATCGTCGGCGCCCAGGTGTCGCTCGGCACCGGCCTCGGCTTCGCCAACCGCTACAAGAAGAACGGCAAGGTGGCGCTGGCCTTCTTCGGCGACGGTGCGGCCAACCAGGGCCAGGTCTACGAGAGCTTCAACATGGCGGCGCTGTGGAAGCTGCCGGTGGTCTACGTCATCGAGAACAACCGCTACGCCATGGGCACGGCGGTGACCCGCGCCTCGTCGCAGACCGATTTCTCCAAGCGCGGCGCTTCCTTCGACATCCCCGGCGAGCAGGTCGACGGCATGGACGTGCGGGCGGTGCGCGAGGCTTCGGCCCGTGCGCTCGAGCACGCCCGCACCGGCCAGGGCCCCTACATCCTCGAGATGCAGACCTATCGCTATCGCGGCCACTCCATGTCCGACCCGGCCAAGTATCGGTCGAAGGAGGAGGTCCAGAAGATGCGCAACGAGCACGACCCGATCGAGCAGGTGCGCAATCGTCTCCTCGCCGCCGGCCTCGTCGGCGAAGAGGACCTCAAGAAGATCGATGCCGAGGTGCGGGTGATCGTCCAGGAGTCGGCCGAATTCGCCCAGAACGATCCCGAGCCGGATGCCGCCGAGCTCTGGACCGACATCGTACGCTGAGGAGACCGCGACATGGCGACCGAAATTCTCATGCCCGCGCTCTCCCCGACGATGGAGGAGGGTAAACTCGCCAAGTGGCTGAAGGCCGTCGGCGACACCGTCAAGGCCGGCGACGTCATCGCCGAGATCGAGACCGACAAGGCGACGATGGAAGTCGAAGCCGTCGACGAGGGCGTGCTCTCGGCGATCCTGATCGATGCCGGCA
>CALMYM010000469.1 GCA_937873675.1 uncultured Alphaproteobacteria bacterium
GAGACGTTCATGACGAGCTTCATGTCGTGTTCGACCAGCACCACGGTGACGCCGGTCTTCCCCAGCTGGGCGATCAGTTCCTCGATCTCGTGCGTCTCGGTGTGGTTGAGACCGGCCGCCGGTTCGTCGAGGAACAGGATGCGCGGGTTCGCCATCAGCGCCCGGGCGATCTCCAGCCGCTTCAGTGCGCCATAGGGCATCGAGCGCGCGTCCGCCGCGATGTAGGCACCGCAGCCGACGAACTCCATCGCCTCGGCGGCGCGGATGCGCGTCGCCTTCTCGCGCCCGCCGAGCGAGGCGAGCCCGAGGAGCCCGGCGATCACGCTCGAGTTGAGCCCGAGATGCGCCCCGGTCATGACGTTCTCGATCGCCGAGAGGTTCATCGAGATCTGCAGGTTCTGGAAGGTGCGGCTCATGCCGAGCGCCGCGAGCTTCTCCGGCGCTTCGCCGCCGACCTCCAGCCCCTCGAAGCGAATCGAGCCGGAGGACGGCGTGTAGACGCCGGTGATCAGATTGAAGAGCGTCGTCTTGCCGGCGCCGTTGGGACCGATCACCGCATGGATCGTGCCCCTGGTCACCTCGAAGGTGACGTCCGACACCGCGGTGACGCCGCCGAAGGATTTGGTGAGGGTCTCGACCTTCAACATGCCTCAGCCCTCCCGCCGGATCAGACGGAGAAGCGACGGCACGATGCCGCGCGGCAGGAAGATCATGGTGGCGACCAGGATGACGCCGAAGATGACCGTCTCGAACCCTTCGAAGTGAGCGAGGAGATCGGGCAGCAGCGACAGCAGGGCCGCGCCGACGACCGATCCCCAGATCGACGCCATGCCACCGACCACCACCATCGTCACCAGCTCCACCGACTTGTGGAACGAGGCGACCTGCGGGGTGATGAAGCCGAGATAGTGTGCGGTGAGCGAGCCCATGATCGCCGCGACCACCGCCGAGAGCACGAAGACGCGGGTCTTGAACGACGCCGTGTCGATGCCGACCACCCGCGCCGCCACTTCCGAGCCGTGCAGCGCCCGGAGCGCCCGGCCCGCCGGGCTCTCGACCAGATTGCCGGCGAGCCAGATGGCGACGACGAGGAGCCCGGCGAAGACCGGATACCACACCCGCTCGCCGTAGAGCCGGATGCCG
Organism: uncultured Alphaproteobacteria bacterium; assembly: GCA_937873675.1. Taxonomy (GTDB): domain Bacteria; phylum Pseudomonadota; class Alphaproteobacteria; order Rhizobiales; family Ancalomicrobiaceae; genus CALBKH01. The sequence goes on from CALMYM010000469.1 coordinate 1,144, forward strand.
AGAATGTTGAGATCGCCGACCGCCATGCCGTCCGGCCCGCCGGTGAGGCTCGCCTCGTTGGTCAGCACGATGGTGACGATGATGCCGAGGCCGAGCGTCGCCATGGCGAGATAATGGCCCTTGAGGCGCAGGATGACGCGGGCGACGATCCACGCCAGCACGCCGACCACCGCCGCCGAGACGACGAGCGCCAGCGGCGCCTTCCAGTCGTAGTGCGTCGTCAGGATCGCCGAGCCGTAGGCGCCGAGACCGAAGAAACCGGCGTGGCCGAGGCTGATCTGGCCGCAGTAGCCGATCAGCAGGTTGAGCGCGATGGCCAGCACCGCGTTCGCCATGATGCGGATCACCACGTCGAAATAGAAGGCGTTGGGCAGCACCAGCGGCAGCACCGCCAGCACCGCGACGAGCGCCAGGGTCGGCGCGTGCCGCGACACGAAGGACGGGGCGGTGGCGAGCGCCGCCGCCGTCGTCTCCGGCGAGGCGCGACCGAGGATCGAAGAAGTCGAGGCGTCGCTCATCGTCCCCTCACACGCGATCCGAGGACCCGAGGCCGAAGAGGCCGCGCGGTCTGACGACGAGAACGACGAGCACCAGCACGAAGGGCACCGCGTCCTTGTAGGAGGAGGAGACGTAGCCCGCCGTCATCGTTTCGATGAGGCCGAGCAGCACGCCGCCGGCGATCGCTCCGACGCCCGAGCCGAGCCCGCCGAAGGTGGCGGCGACGAAACCCTTGAGGCCCAGCATCAGGCCGGCATCGTAGGAAGTCGTGGCGATCGGCGTGATCAGCACCCCGCCGACCGCGCCGAGGGCCGCCGCGAGGCCGAAGCTGGCGAGCAGCACCTTCTTGACGTCGACGCCGACGAGCTGTGCCGCCAGTCGATTGTGGGCGGTGGCGAGGATGCCCTTGCCCACGCGAGTGCGGCCGAAGAAGGCGGCGAGTGCCACGACCACCACCGCGGTGACCACCATCACCCACAGGCTCTGCGGCAGGAGCGTCGCGCCGCCGATGGCGATCGGCGTGTCGCCGGAGAAATGCGGCAGCGTCAGATTGCCCTTGCCGAGGGTCACTTCGACGACGCCGCGCAGGATCATCGACACACCGATGGTGATGATGATGATCGAGGTGATGTCGGCGTCGCGCGCCGGCTCGATGGCGAGCTTCTCGACCAGCAGGCCGACGAACGCCACCACCAGGATCGCCGCCACGACGGCGAAGGGCAGCGGCAGCCCGGACGCGGTCAGAACCGCCGCCACCATGCCGCCGAGCATGATGAACTCGCCCTGGGCGAAATTGATGACGCCGGAGGCGTTGTAGATCATCGAGAAGCCGAGCGCCGACAAGGCGTAGGTCGCGCCGACCGTCAGCCCGCTGAACAGCAACTGCAGAAACTGCGACATGGGGCTCTCCGGCACCGCTCGGTCGTCACGAGAAGGGCGTCGCGCGAGATAGGTCGGAAGAAGAACCGGGAGCGCGAGCCGCGCCCCCGGTCGATCACGAGGCGCTCGTCAGTCGACGAGGGTCCACTTGCCGCCCTTGATCTCGAGCATCTTGAAGGCGGTGACGTCGAGGCCCATGTGGTCGGTCGCGCTCATGTTGACGACGCCGCCGGTACCGATGAAGCCCTTGGTCGCTTCGATGGCGTCGCGCACCTTGGCCTTGTCGGTGCCGCCGGCCCGCTTGACAGCGTCGGCGTAGATCATCAGCGCGTCGTAGGCGTGACCGCCGAAGGTCGACACTTCCGCCTTGAACGCTTCCGAATAGGCCTTGGCGTAGCCGGTGACGACCGGCTTCTGCGGGTCGGCGGCCGGCAGGTCGTCGGCGACGATCAACGCCGCGGCCGGCAGGCGCACGCCTTCCGACGCATCGCCGGAGAGCTGGATGTACTGCGCCGAGGCGACGCCGTGGCTCTCGTAGTGCGGCAGCTTGAGGCCGAGCTGGGCGATGTTCTTGGTGACGATCGCCGGACCCTGACCGAGGCCGAACACCAGGAGCGCCTGAGCGCCGGCGATGCCCTTGATCTTGGTGAGCTGAGCGGTGACGTCGGTGTCCTTCGGCCCGTAGGTCTCGTCGGCGACGATCTCGATGCCGGCCTTGGCGGCGGCGGCGATCGTCTCCTTGCGGCCCGACTGGCCGAAGCCGGAGGTTTCCGAGAGCAGCGCCAGCTTGGAGAAGCCGCGCTTCTTCATGTCGGCGAAGACGCGCTCGGCCGCCATGCGATCGGTGTGCGGGGTCTTGAACACCCACTTCTTGACCGGCTCGACGATGACCACCGCGCCGGCGAGGCTGATGAACGGCATCTCCGCACGCTCGACCAGCGGCACCATGCCCATGGTGGCGCCGGTGGTGGTGCCGCCGAGGATGACGTCGACCTTGTCGTCTTCGATCAGACGCTTGGTGAAGCCGTTGGCCTTGGCCGCGTCGGAGCCGTCGTCATAGGTGACGAGCTCGATCTTGCGGCCGAGGAGACCGCCGGCCGCGTTGAGCTTCTCGACGTAGAGCTGCAGCGTCTTGGCTTCCGGATCGCCGAGGAAGGCGGCCGGGCCGGTGACGGACAGCACCGAACCGATCTTGATCGGATCGGCGGCGAGGGCGGGAACCGCCGCCACGGCGGCGAGGGAAAGGGCGGCGACCGCCGTCTTCACGAATTTCTGCATCGGATTTCCTCCCGGTCGAACGGGGCCGGTTCATGCCCGACCCTCGGCTTCTGGAGACGCATGATACATTGACCAACCGGTCGGTCAACTATCTTCGCACTCCTGTCTTCACCACCCCGCCCTCGACGAGGCGAGACGGCCATGATCGGCGCCGGCCGACGCCGGCGCAACCGCCGCACACGAGCGCTCGCCCGCCCCGCCGGCGACCTTCAA
>CALMYM010000470.1 GCA_937873675.1 uncultured Alphaproteobacteria bacterium
TCGAGACGACCACCGGCCCGCTCGGTCAGGGCATCGCCAACGCCGTCGGCATGGCGCTGGCGGAGAGGACCCTCGCCGCTCAGTTCAACCGCCCCGGTCACGACATCGTCGACCATCGCACCTTCGTCTTCCTCGGCGACGGCTGCATGATGGAAGGCGTCTCCCACGAGGTCGCCTCGCTCGCCGGCTCGCTCGGCCTCGGCAAGCTCGTCTGCTACTGGGACGACAACGGCATCTCGATCGACGGCAAGTGTCACGAGTGGTTCGCCGACGACACGCCGGCGCGTTTCGAGGCCTACGGCTGGCACGTGGTGCGCGGTGCCGACGGTCACGCCCCGGCGTCGATCGACGCGGCGACCGAAGCCGCGCTGGCCGAGACGTCGAAGCCGTCGCTGATCTGCTGCCGCACCGTCATCGGGCGTGGTTCGCCCTCCAAGGAAGGCTCGGAGAGCTGCCACGGCGCGCCGCTCGGCGCGAGCGAGATCGAGAAGGTCCGCGCCGCCATGGCGTGGAACCATGCGCCCTTCGTGATCCCGGCCGACGTCTACGCCGCCTGGGACGCGCGCGAGAAGGGTGCGGCCGCGTCCGCCGAGTGGAATGCCCGCTTCGCGGCCTACGCCAAGGCCTATCCCGACCTCGCGGCCGAGTTCACCCGCCGCGTCGCCGGTGAGCCGGCCCCCGGCTTCGCCGCCGCCTCGCTGGTGGCGCTGACCGCGGCCGAGGCCGCCGGCACGGTGGCGACCCGCAAGGCGAGCCAGATCGCGCTCGGTGCCTTCGCCGATCACTGCCCGGAGATGTTCGGCGGTTCGGCCGACCTCCCCCATTCCAACCTCCCCACCCATCCGAAGGGCGTTCCGTTTTCCCGCGACCCCGCCGGCAATCAGGTGTTCTTCGGGGTGCGCGAGTTCGGCATGTCGGCGATCGCCAACGGCATCGCGCTGCACGGCGGCTTCATCCCCTATGTCGCGACCTTCCTGGTCTTCTCCGACTACGCCCGCAACGCCGTCCGCATGTCGGCGCTGATGGGACTGCGCGTCGTCTACGTGTTCACCCACGACAGCATCGCGCTCGGCGAGGACGGCCCGACCCACCAGCCGGTCGAGCACGTCGAGAGCCTGCGCCTCATTCCCAATCTCGACGTCTGGCGGCCGGCCGACGCTGTCGAGACGGCGGCGGCCTGGGCGGCGGCGCTGTCGCGCACCGACGGTCCGACGGCGCTCATCCTGTCGCGTCAGGGTCTGCCGCCGCAGATCCGCAACGAGGCGCCGAACGGCAAGGGCAGCCACGTGCTGCGCGATCCCGAAGGCGCCAAGGCGACCATCGTCGCCACCGGTTCGGAAGTGGCGCTGGCGATCGGCGCGGCCGAAGCGCTGGAGGCGGAAGGCGTCCACGTGCGTGTCGTCTCGATGCCCTGCGTCGAAGCCTTCGAACGTCTCGATCGCGACGCCCAGGACGAGGCGGTGCCGCCGGAACTGCCGATCGTCGCCGTCGAGGCCGGCTCGACCCGCGGTTGGAAGGGCTTCGTCGGTCGCTCGGGCGCCGTCGTCGGCATCGATCGCTTCGGTGAGAGCGGTCCGGACAAGGCCCTGCTGAAGTACTTCGGCTTCACCGTCGACAAGGTCGTGGAAGCCGTGAAGGGCGTCATCGCCCGCACCTGACCCCCGGAGGCCGGGCCGCCCGCCGTTCGGCGCGGCCCGCGCCGCCGACGAGATCAACGAACGCCGAGATCCAGGAAGAGGAAACGGAAATGTCGCTCGTATCCATGCGCCAGTTGCTCGACCACGCCGCCGAGAACGGCTACGGCCTGCCGGCCTTCAACGTGAACAACATGGAGCAGGTCCGCGCCATCATGGAAGCGGCCCGCGAGACCAACTCGCCGGTCATCCTCCAGGGGTCCGCCGGTGCCCGCAAGTACGCCGGTGAGCCCTTCCTGCGCCACCTGATCCAGGCGGCGGTCGAGGCCTATCCGGAGATCCCGATCTGCATGCACCAGGACCACGGCGCCTCGCCGGCGGTGTGCCAGGCGGCGATCCGTTCGGGTTTCACCTCGGTGATGATGGACGGCTCGCTCCAGGCCGACGGCAAGACCGTGGCGTCCTACGAGTACAACGTCGAAGTGACCCGCACGGTGGTCGCCTTCGCCCACTCGATCGGCGTGTCGGTCGAGGGTGAACTCGGCGTGCTCGGTTCGCTCGAGACCATGAAGGGCGACAAGGAGGACGGTCACGGCGCCGAGGGCACCATGACCCGCGAGCAGCTGCTGACCGACCCGGATCAGGCCGCCGACTTCGTCAAGCAGACCCAGGTCGACGCGCTCGCCATCGCCATCGGCACCTCGCACGGCGCCTACAAGTTCACCAAGAAGCCGACGGGCGAGATCCTCGCCATCTCGCGCATCAAGGAGATCAACGCCCGCATCCCGAACACCCATCTGGTGATGCACGGCTCGTCGTCGGTGCCGCAGGAGCTTCTCGCCGAGATCCGCGAGTTCGGCGGCGACATGAAGGAGACCTACGGCGTGCCGGTCGAGGAGATCGTCGAGGGCATCAAGTACGGCGTCCGGAAAGTGAACATCGACACCGACCTGCGCCTCGCCATGACCGCGGCGATGCGCCGGGTGATGGCGACCAAGAAGTCCGAATTCGACCCGCGCAAGTTCCTCGCCGCCGCCCAGGACGCCGCCAAGGGCGTCTGCAAGGCGCGCTTCGAGGCCTTCGGCACCGCCGGCAACGCTTCGAAGATCAAGCCGACGGAACTCGACGCCGTCGCCGCGGCCTACGCCTCCGGCAAGCTGGCGCAGATCGTCAACTGAACCGACCTACCCCCGCCCTTCGGGGCGCGGGGACGGGGTGGAGGGGGAGGGTGCATGGCCCGCACCCTCTCTCTTCTCCCGCATCATCCCGTAGTCGCCCAACGAGGAACCGTCCCATGCTCCCGACCGTCATCGCCCCTTCGATCCTCTCGGCCGACTTCGCTCGCCTCGGCGAAGAAGTGAAGGCCGTCGAGACCGCCGGCGCCGACTGGATACATTTCGACGTCATGGACAACCACTTCGTGCCGAACCTGACCTTCGGCCCGATGGTGCTCCAGGCGATCAAGCCGTGGACCAACCTCAAGATCGACGCTCACCTGATGGTCGAGCCGGTCGACGCGCTGATCGAAGGCTTCGCCAAGGCCGGCGCCGACCTGATCTCGATCCACGTCGAAGCCACCCGCCATCTCGACCGCTCGCTGAAGCTGATCCGCTCGCTGGGCAAGGAAGTCGGCGTGGTGCTCAACCCGGCGACCCCGGTGTCGGCGATCGACTGCGTCCTCGACTCGGTCGATCTCGTCCTGCTGATGTCGGTCAACCCGGGCTTCGGCGGACAGGCCTTCATCCCTTATGTCGTCGACAAGGTCGCCGAGGTGCGCGCGCGCATCGATGCGCTGGGCAAGCCGATCCGCCTGCAGGTCGACGGCGGCGTGGCGCCCGACACCATCGGCCAGATCGCCGCGGCGGGTGCCGACACCTTCGTCGCCGGTTCGGCGATCTTCAAGCACAAGGACTACGCGGCGCCGATCGCCGCGCTGAAAGCGGGGGCGGCGCGGCCGGCGTGATGGGCGATCGCCCGGCTCGACACCGTCTTCTCGCGGGCGGCTCTCTCGTAAGAGAGGGCCGCCTTCGCGTTTTCTGAAGCGGTCACGCGAGACGTCACCGGTCCGACGAGCGGACCGTGACTTCGGTCGTCGGTGAATGCGGGGCGACACCCCGAGTGGGCGCCGAAGCGATCCGCGATCTCCGCCGCGTGAACTCCGCCGTCGCCGGCGGAGGAGGGCGGCACCGGGAGGGGGACAGGCGCCGTGATCGGGTGCGATCCGCCGCTCGTGCGGTCTCTCCCTCGGCCCTGCCCTGGCGCCTCGTCGAGAGCCGCACCTTTCGTGACGCCCTTCACCGAGGGAATGCGACCTCGGCGCCGCGTGCTTCGGCCACGGAGGCCGAGCGTCGGCGCGCGGTCGCCCGTCCGACGACGGCGATTCCTCCGGGGTGCATTCGACGGGCCTTCTCGATCCCTGCCGCCATTCGAGCGGTCGCCTCGTGACAGTCGTTTCGAAATCGAAGCCCGACCGTATCCTGTCGTGCCGGGTCCGCTCCCGCGAGGGAAGTGCAGCCGGCTCGGGTCATCGCGTCGTCGGTGGCGAGATCTCGGCTCCGGCGTGCCGAAAAAGGCGAAGGCCGCGAGATCCTTCGATCTCGCGGCCTTCGAAAGCTCGTTCGTCGCGTCGACGATCAGAACTTGTAGGTGTAGCCGACCGAGGCTTCCCACTGTTCCATCGACAGCTTGACGGTCTGCGGCGGCAGGATCGGCAGGGTGGTGCCGGTCACGCTGTGGCGCGGAACGTAGCCGACGGCGAACTCGATGCCGGAGTTTGGGGTCATCTTGTAGGAGGCGCCGCCCGAGAAGTGGTCGGTGACGACGCCCGGCGCGAAGATGTTGAACATCACGTCGGCACTGTGCACCGGGTTGGTGTTGTGCGAGTAGCCGACGCGCAGGGTCAGATCCTTGGTCGCCTTGTAGGCCGCAGCGATCGAGACCGCGTCGACGTCGGACCAGCCGAAGCCCGGACCACCGGCCGAGCCGAGCGAGCCCGGCAGCATCGTCGTGGAGGTGTTCGACACCGCGCCGACCTGCGAATAGAAGATGTGACGCCAGTCGAGCATCAGGGTCAGATCGGGGGTGGCGTCCCAGGCGAGACCCGCCGCGACCGAACCCGGAATGTCGAAGCTGCCGCCGTTGGCGAAGAGACCGGCGTACTTGTCGAGCTTGGTCGACCAGATCGGGGTCGATCCGGTCAGGCCGAGGCGCAGACCCGGCTGCATTTCCCACTGGACGCCGACGCGGACACCGGCGCCGAACGAATAGTCGTTGTCACGCTCGGTGAGGTTGGCCGGATCGGACGAGAAGCCGAGGAGGCCGAACAGCGCGAGGCCGTTCGCCCGGAACTTCTGCATCGCGAGAACCGGGGAGATACCGAAGGAGAGGTTGCCCATCTTGCGGGCGTAACCGACGGTGATGAACATCTGCTCGAGGTTCACGCCGGCCGGACCGCCGCAGAACACACCGGCACCCGGGACGGGGCAGAAGGCGCCACCGGTCACCGCACCGTAGTTGGTGTTCATGCCGCCGTTGCCGTAGAGCGCGACGCCCCAGGCCGACTGGGAGTCGATCTGGCGGCTGTAGGCCATGTTCGGCATCAGGAAGTAGTCGGAGCCGCTGGTCGTCTTGCCGGCCGGCAGGAGGCCGGGACCGCCGCTGACGGTCACGTCGCGGTGCGGCGAGAACAGCGTGAAGGCCATGTTGAACTGGTTGCCGACATGGACGAGGCTCGCCGGGTTGACCGACAGCGACATGGCGTCTTCCGGATTGGCGACGCCGGCGCCGGCCTGCGCCTTCTGGATGGTGCCGTAACCGGTCTGGAAGTAGCCCTCGGTGGCGCTGGCCGTGGCCGCGCCGAACGTCAGAGCCGCGACCAGGCCCAAGGCGGAAACGCTGCCACGAAGATAGTTGGACGTCATGATTTTCCCCCGATGACGGACACCCCTAGGGTCCCCATGTGGATCGCCTGGCCCCGGCGCTCCGTTCTTTCGGCGACTCCGCCCCCCGGCGGCGTCACACGAAAAGTTAGACTTTCAGAACTCTGGCGTCATCGCGAAATTCGCGGATGACACGAAGTCGATACATTCGCCGAACGACTGCGACATTTTCGCCGCGCTTCTTCGGCCGGAGACGGTGAACGCGGACCGATTCGCGCCTCACGCCGCGGCGCGACGGATGACGAACCGATAGACCGTGCCGTCCTGACCCTGCTCCACCATCTCGTTGCCGGTGGTGCGGCAGAAGGCGGAGAAGTCGGCGACCGAGCCCGGATCGGTGGCGAGCACCTCGAGCGTGGCACCGGCCGTCATGTCCTTGAGGACCTTCTTGGTCCGGATGATCGGCAACGGGCAGTTCAGCCCCTTGGCGTCGAGAACCCGATCGGCCATGGCGATGTCTCCCTTCGAACGTGCGACGGGCGCCGACGGTTCGACCACCGGCGCCCGCGAAACCTCAGATGTAGAGGTTGATGTCGGACTTCAGCGCGTTTTCCATGTAGGTGGCGGCGCCGCCGAGCTTGATGCCACCGATCATGTCCTCGAGCTTGTACTCGAAGAGGTCCATGGTCATCTGGCAGGCGATCATGTTGATGTCGGCATCGACCGCCATCTCGCGCAGCTCCTCGATGGAAGCGACGCCCTTGGAGGCGATCATGTTCTTCATCATCTTCGAGGCGATGGCGTCGACGCCGGGGATCATGCCGACGATGTTCGGCATCACCATGTGCATGCCGGCCATCGGCATCTTCATCGCCGGGTTGCCCAGCGGCGTGACCTGCAGGTCGAGCTTCTTGAGAAGCAGCGGCAGGCCGTAGAAGGTGAAGAACATCGTCACGTCGACGCCCATGGCCGCAGCCGTGGTGCCGAGGATGAAGGGCGGGTAGGCCCAGTCCAGGCTACCCTTGGTGACGATGATGGTCATCGACTTCGGGGCGTTCGCCGACCCGGCTCCGTCTCCTTGCGGGCTCATCTTACGACCTCGCTCCCTGCTCGGTTTCTAATCGTTTAGGATTCATGCGAACGGTATATTCGCATATTAGTGTAGTTCGATGAAAGAGTGCTAAGGCGCGTATCCGTGGCGCGCAAGCATGATCTTTTCGACAGTGTGGAATGCTGCATTGCAGTGTCACCGAGATGCGACACCGGGAGTGGAAGATCGGTTGCCGTCCATGTTCGATCCGCGATCCTCACTCTTCGTCGGCTCCGAGGTCTATCGACGGGCCGCCTTCGGCCGGAATCATCCCTTGTCGATCCCTCGGGTCGAAATGGTCGTGGATCTCGCCGGGGATCTGGGATGGCTCGGCGATCGGCTGCGGGCATCACCCGTCGCAGATCGCGACCTTTTGACGCGGTACCATGATCCGGCCTACGTCGCTGCACTCGCGAAGGCCGATGCCGAAGGCGTGGTGAGCCCCGAGGCGCGGGCCGCCCATGCCATCGGCACGATGGAAAATCCCTTCTTTTCCGGGGTCTTCGAACGGGCGTCGACCTCGGTCGGCGGCTCCTTCGAGGCGGCGCGGCTTGCGAGCGAAGGGCGCGTCGTCTTCCCCCCCGCCGGCGGCACCCACCACGGCCGGCGCGATCGGGCGAGCGGCTTCTGCTTCTTCAACGACCCGGTCTTCGCCGTTCTCGGCTTTCTCGACGGCGGGTTCGAACGTGTTCTCTACGTCGATCTCGATGCCCATCACGGCGACGGCGTCGAGGATGCCTATGCGAGCGACCACCGCGTCATGACGGTCTCGATCCACGAGGAGGGGCGCTGGCCCGGAACGGGCGGGCTCGACGATCGGCGCGAGGGCCGGGCGCGCAACATGCCGGTGCCGCGGGGCATCAACGACAGCGAATGGCGGCTGCTGATCGACGAAGCGGTCCTGCCCGTCGGGCGGCGTTTCGATCCGCAGGCGGTCGTCGTCACCTGCGGCGCCGATCCGCTGAAGGGTGACCCGCTCTCGTCGATGGATCTCTCCAACCTCGCCCTATGGGAGGCGGTGGAGAAGGTGGTGAGGCTGGCGCCGCGGGCCGTCGTCCTCGGCGGCGGCGGTTACAATCCGTGGACGCTTGCCCGCTGCTGGACCGGATTGTGGGGGCGGCTCGCCGGATTCGAGATCCCCGAGACCCTGCCGGAGGTCTCGCAGGCACGCCTCGCGGCGCTCGATTGCGACCTCGTCGACGACGAGGATCGCGACCCGCGGTGGACGACGACACTCGCCGATCTGCCCAACGAAGGGGCGATCCGGTCGCGTTTCGATGAAATCGTCGCCACGATCACGGCTTCGTGAGCCGAGTTGGGGCGAATCCGTAGGAAAGTTGCTTTCCGCGACATCGGTGAGCAATCGTCCCGATTGTTTCCGGGGGCGGTTCCGACGACGATGAATTAGAATATCATAATGTAACAACGACGGAGGACCGGATCGATGGGCTGGCTGGAGCGCCTCACCGCGATCGAACCTCTGGAAGAAGCCGATTTCGATGCGTCCCTCGTCGCGGCGATGGAGCGCGCGGCCGAGGCGCGGGTGGGCACCCGCGGCGCGCCGCAGATCCGGTTCTCGACCCCGACCTTCAAGGAATACGAGGCGAGCGAGCCCGCCGGTTGCTCGAAGGGGACCTTTCCGGCCTTCTCGATCACCGGCTCGGCCTG
>CALMYM010000471.1 GCA_937873675.1 uncultured Alphaproteobacteria bacterium
GCGGTTGCCCTCGGTGGTGACGATGATCGAGGTGCCGGTCTCGGCGATGAGGAAGTTCGCCCCGGTGATGCCGACGTCGGCGACGAGGAACTTCTCGCGCAGCACGGTGCGCGCCTCGGTCAGGAGCGTCACCGGCTCGGTAAGATCGCGGTCGGCCTCCAGGTGGGTGTGGACGCGGCGGAAGTCGCCGGCGACCTGCTCCTTGGTGAGGTGCACCGCCGGAGCGACGATGTGGCTCGGGTGCTCGCCGCGCAGCTGGATGATGTATTCGCCGAGGTCGGTCTCGACCGGGGTGATGCCTTCCTTCTCGAGGTGATCGTTGAGCGCGATCTCCTCGGTGATCATGCTCTTGCCCTTGGTCACCGTCTTGGCGTCGAGACGCTTGCAGATGTCGGTGACGATGCGGCGGGCGTCCTCGGCGCTCTCGGCCCAGTGGACGTGACCGCCGGCCTCGACGACCTTCTTCTCGTAGGCCTCGAGATAGATGTCGAGGTGCTTCAGCACGTGGCTCTTGAGGTCGCGGGCGGCGTCGCGCAGCGCTTCGAACTCGGGCAGCGCCTCGGCCGCCTTGATGCGCTTGGCGATGAAGCCCTTCTCGACGTTTTTCAACGCCTTCTGCAGCGTCGCGTCGGCGAGCGCGCGGGTGGCGTTCTCCTTGAAGGCGGGGGACGTGACCTGCATCGTCAGGCTCCCTTCTTCGCCGCGCCGATCGCCGGGCCGTCGGCCATGCCGGCGAGCACCTCGGCGACGTGGCGGACCTCGACCTTCGAGCCCTTGCGGGAGAGGCGGCCGGCCATGTTCATCAGGCACCCCATGTCGCCGGCGAGCAGCGTCGGGGCGCCGGAGTCGGTGATGTTGTCGGTCTTCTTGTCGACGATGGCGCCGGAGAGATCCGGGTACTTCACCGAGAAGGCGCCGCCGAAGCCGCAGCAGACGTCGGGGTCCTTCATCTCGGTGAGGGTCAGGCCGTCGACGGCGGAAAGCAGCTTGCGCGGCTGGTCCTTGACGCCGAGTTCGCGCAGGCCCGAGCAACTGTCGTGATAGGTCACGGGGCCCTCGAACTTCGCCCCCGTCGCGGTGACGCCGAGGACGTCGACGAGGAAGGAGACGAGCTCGTGGCTCTTGGCGGCGAGGCGCTCGGCGCGGGCCTTCCACGGGTCGGCGTCGTCGAAGAGCTCGACGTAGTGGGTGGCGATGTGGCCGGCGCAGGAGCCGGAGGGGGCGACGAGGTGGTCGTAGCCCTCGAAGGTCTCGATGACCTTCTTCGCCAGCATGGCGGCGTCCTTGCGGTCGCCGGAGTTGAAGGCGGGCTGGCCGCAGCAGGTCTGCGCCGCCGGAACCACCACCTCGCAGCCGGCATCCTCGATCAGCTTGACCGCGGCGAAACCGACGGTCGGGCGAAAGAGGTCGACGAGGCAGGTGACGAAGAGCGCGACCTTGGGACGAGAAGCGGAAGCGGCTGCTGACATGGGAGAGCGTTCGACCGTGCCGCGGGGATGGAGCGGATCCGTCGCGCCGGGCACCGTCGACGGCGTCGCGCGGGAGCCGCGCGCGAAAGTGGACCATAGATCGGGCGCCGAGAGCCGTCAAACCACGTGGTAAGTTTTTCTGGCCAATGACTTGCGCCGACCGTGCGGGCACCTACATCCGGGGAGCCGCGTCCCACCGTCCGTCTTGCTGCGATGCGAACGAGGCGATAACGACGGATCTCGACGGCGGCGCGTGCCGGCCGCGACCTCCTTCGCCCGGAGACGACAGATGACCGATCCCGACGAGCCGACCTCCGCCGACGTCGCGGCGACGCGGGCCTCCCGCGGTTTCACCCCCCATCCGCGCCGCGCCGAGATCGTCGGCGAGATCCACGCACGTCCGTTCCGAGCGGCGAAACCGCCGCGGATCTTCCTGCATCACGCCTTCGCCGCCGATCGCCACGTGGTGGAGAAGGATCGCGCCTTCCTCGATCGCTTCTGCCGGGCGCGCGGCGCGCCGGGGCCGGGGGCGGACAGCCGCCACCACGTCGTCGCCTTCGCCGGCGGCACGCTCGCCTGGGAACGGCATGCCGAATTCGTCACCTACACCTGGGACGGCCCCCTCGCCGAAGGGGCGACGCCGTTCGGACCGCTGCCGTCGGACCATCCGTTCGGCTCCGACTTCGTCCAGCCGGGACCGTTGCTGGTCGCCGCTCGGCTCGATCTCCTCGCCGACCCCGGCGATCTCGCGAGCGCGGCGGCGCGCTTCGATCCGGCGAGCCTGTGCATCTCCGAGGCCTACGGCGGCTCGGCGGTGACCATGACCGACTTCCGCCAGGACGGTGACGGGCGCACCCGCATCCTGGTTCTCGACCGCGGACTGACCGCGCAGCAGGCCGGCGCCCTGTCGCAGCGGCTCCTGGAGATCGAGACCTATCGCTCGCTCGCCATGCTGGGGTTGCCGGTGGCCCAGGAGGTCGGGCCGGAGGTGCGGCGGCTGGAGCGGGAGCTGGCGGCCGTGACCTCGGAGATCCGCGCCACCGAGGGGCTGGCGGCCAACCGCGGCCTGCTCGAGCGGCTGTCGGCGCTCAGCGCCGAGGTGGAGAATCGCTCGGCGGCGACGAGCTATCGATTCGGTGCGACCCGCGCCTACGACCAGATCGTGCTCGACCGGCTGGCGATCCTCGACGAGCGCGGCGTGCCGGGGCACTCGACCTGGGCGAGCTTCCTCGCCCGCCGCTCCAAGCCGGCGATGCGGACGGTGAACGGCATCGGCGAGCGGTTGAGCGACCTCTCCGAGCGGGCGGCGCGCACCGCGCAACTGCTGCGCACCCGGGTCGATGTCGATCTCGAACAGCAGAACCGCGACCTGCTCGAATCGATGAACAAGCGCGCGCGCCAGCAGCTGCTGCTGCAGCAGACGGTCGAAGGGCTGTCGGTCGCGGCGGTCAGCTACTACGTCGTCGGTCTCTTCGGCTACGCCTTCAAGGCGGCGAAGGAGGCCCATGTCCTGCCGATCGACGCCAACATCGCCACCGGCCTCGCGGTGCCGGTGGTGCTGGCCGGCGTCTTCTGGGTGGTGCGCAGCATCCGCAAGGCGCACGCCCCGGACGGCGAAGGGCACTGACGACGCCGGAGGGGTTCGCGAAAAAGCGAAGGCCCCGGGAGCGATCCCGGGGCCTCTGTCGTTCATCCATCGGTCCGTCATCGGCGTCGGGCGCCGGGGACCGAGAGGAAGATCACTTCTTCTTGCCGTCGGCGCCGAAGGACATGACGTAGGCGGTGACGTTCTCGGAAGCGGCGGTGTCGGCCTTGAAGCCGGCGAAGGCCATCTTGGTGCCCGGGTTGAAGGCCTTGGGGTCGGCGAGGTAGGTCGCGAGGGTGGCCGCGTCCCAGACCTTGCCGGCGTCGCCCATGCCCTTGAGGTCGGTGCCGTAGCCCTTGAAGTCGGCGACCGAAGCCATCTTGCGGCCGTCGACGCCGTTCAGCTCCGGACCGACCTTGTTCTTGGCGCCTTCGCCGATGGCGTGGCAGATCTTGCACTTCGAATTGAACAGGCCTTCACCGGCGGCAGCGTCGCCCGCATAGGCGTTGCCGGCAGCGGCGACGAAACCGAGGGCGGCGAGCAGGAAAACCTTCTTCATTTCTTCACTCCCATGGCGTGATGAACGGGTCGGATAGCCGATCGGCACGCTTTAGGCGACGCCGGGCCGCTTTCATATCAGGAAATTGGACCAATTCGAGACCCCCGGAAATGCCTTTTCGGCAGTTTCGGCCGATTCTCGCCGATCGGCGACCGGCCTGTGGCCGACGCGGAAGATCCCGAGCAACAGCTCGGCTCACCCTGGGTCATATACGCGAAGCCTAATGCATATCGGGCTTTTTCGCGGTCTCGTGACCCCGGAATCCCAAGGGATTCCTGCGAACCGGTTGCAATGCGATCGATCTGTGTCACTCTGTCGCATGAGAGCACTCGTCATCCATAAGTCGAGGCCATCAGGGCGAGGAAGAGACATGACAGAACTCGTGGTGGGGAATACGCCTCCGGGACTCGCAGCGGCCGAACCCAAGGTCCGGGCCATCACCGTCGACGACATCTCCGCGGCGCTGTCCGACGGGATGCGTGATTTCCGAAGCGCGCCGGCCTTCGGCCTGCTGATCGGCGTCCTCTATGCCCTCGGCGGCAATCTCCTGTTCTGGGCGGCGGCCTCCTTCGACTTCCTGTTCATCGCCTATCCGCTCGCCGCCGGCTTCGCGCTGGTGGCGCCCTTCGCCGCGGTCGGCGTCTACGAGACCAGCCGGCGGATCGCCTCGGGCGGCGATCTCTCGGTGACCGCCCTGATCGGCGCGGTGCCGGCGCATGCGCGTCGCGAACTCGGCTACATGGCGCTGGTCACCGCCTTCGGCATGATCGCCTGGATCTACGCCGCGGGCTTCGTCTACGCGCTGTTCTTCGGGCTCCGGCCGCTCGACTACACCGACATCGTCACCGCGGTGGTGTCGACGCCGCGCGGCATCGCCTTCCTGATGGCCGGCAACATCATCGGTGCGGTGATGGCCACGGTGATCTTCTCGGTCAGCGTCGTCGCCTATCCGATGCTGCTCGACCGCGACGTCGACTTCGTCACGGCGATGATCACCTCGATCCGGGCGGTGTTCGCCGCGCCGCTGGTGATGCTCGGCTGGGGCATCTTCGTCGGCACCCTGCTCGGCGTCGCCATCCTGCCGATGTTCCTCGGCTTGATCGTCGTGCTGCCGATCCTCGGCCACGCCACGTGGCACCTCTACCGCCGCGCCGTCGAGGTCTGAGCGACGAAATTCCCTGCCGGATGGCAAGAAGAGCCCTCGGGAAGCGATGCTTCCCGAGGGCTCTTCGTTTCGTCGATCGGAGGGCAGCGTCACGGCCGCCCGAGAGGGCTCACAGCACCACCACCTTGGTGCCGACGCCGACGCGGCCGTAGAGGTCGGTGACGTCCTCGTTGCGCATGCGGATGCAGCCGGAGGAGACGGCCTTGCCGATGGTCCAGGGCTCGTTGGAGCCGTGGATGCGGTATTCGGTCGAGCCGAGATAGAGGGCGCGGGCGCCGAGCGGGTTGTCGGGACCGCCGTCCATGTGGCGCGGCAGGTCGGGCTTGCGCTTCAGCATGGCCGGCGGCGGCGTCCAGCCGGGCCATTCGGCCTTGCGGGTGATGGTGTGGGTGCCGGCCCACTGGAAGCCGGGACGGCCGACGCCGACGCCGTAGCGGCGCGCCTTGCCGCCCGCCTGGACGAGATAGAGATGGCGGGAGCCGGTGTCGACGACGATCGTGCCGGGGCCCTGTTTGCCGTCCCAATCGACCTCGGTCGGCAGGAACTTCGGATCGATGTCGTCGGCGCTGCGGCGCGCCTCTCGCCGATCGACCGCGGCGTGCCGCTCCGGTGCGGCATAGCGGCTCGCCGGCGCTTCGGGCGGCGGCGGCGGGGCGTAGACCACCGGGCCGGTGACGTCGCGATAGCTCGGACGCAGTTGCATCACCCAGGGGGCGGCGAGATCGGGCGAGAGGACCACCGGCGGGCGAGCCGAATAGCGGCTCTCGGCGTCGGCGGGACGGGTCGGGACGAGCAGGGCCGTGACGGCACAGGCACTCGCCAGGAGAAGGGTCGAACGGGTCATCGTCGTACTCGGAACTGGAACGAAACCACGCGCCGCCTCGCGGTCCCTGCGGTCGAGCACGGCTCGTCCGGACCTTCGGCGACAGTCGAGACGAGCATGCGGCCGCGCCGGCCACCGAATGGTGAACGAATTCCACCGCGATTCGATCGAGCACGGAAAGGTTTCGTCATGGTTACCGCGGGGTTACTCGGCGAGGGCCGCCGGGGGCCGCGGAAATCGGCCGGGGACGCAGCGTCAGGGGTGGGGCGAAGCGCCGACCAAGAACGATTCTTTAAGGACGACGGGCTAACCATTCGCGGACGAGCAACGTCGACCCGAGGAGCGCAGGGGCACTCATGGCCGCGAGAAAGATGTTCCGCATCGAGGCGATCGCCAGCGGTGTCACCGGCACCGGAGATCGCGCCGAAGAGCGTCATCGCGAGTTGTTGGACGAGGTCCGCGGTCTGCGCAAACTCGTCCAGCCGACCCAGGAGTTGAGCGAGAAGGCGTTCGAGCAGCTGCGGCGCGATCAGCACGAGGCGTTGAAGATCAAGGCGGAGATGGACCTCATCTACGAGGCGATCAACCGCACCAAGCGCGAGATCGCGACCCTGCACGTCTCCGGCTGCAACGGCCAGGAACTGTCGCGCGTCACCAATGAACTCGATGCGGTCGTCGACGGCACCGAACACGCCACCGAGACCATTCTCGCCGCGGCGGAAGCGATCGACGAGCGCGCCGGCAATCTCGCCGCCAAGCTCAAGGGCGACGACCAGGGTCTCGCCAACGACATCCAGGACCAGATCGTCCAGATCTTCGAGGCCTGCAACTTCCAGGATCTCACCGGTCAGCGCATCACCAAGGTGGTGGGCGCGCTGCGCTTCGTCGAAGAGCGCATCATCAAGATGATGGAGATCTGGGGCGGCGTGGAGAGCTTCAAGGAGATCGAGGTCGAACTCGAGCATCGTCTCGGCGATCAGGCGCTGCTCAACGGCCCGTCGCTCGGCTCCGACAACGACATCGCCAGCCAGGACGACATCGACGCGCTGTTCGCCTGAGGCGGCCCCTCCTGCGACGATCGACGGGCGCTTCGGCGCCCGTTTTCATTTTGTTCCGTTCGATCTAGCCTGCGGGCGGGGATTCGGTCGCGGCGCGGCCGGAGCGGGAGGGGACGAGATGGCGGGACACGACGACGACGGCGTGGCGATCGGCTCGGACGGGCGGCCGCGCTGTTGGTGGCCGGGCGACGACGAGCTCTATCGCCGTTACCACGACGAGGAATGGGGACGGCCGGTCGGCGACGATCGCAGGCTCTTCGAGAAGCTCTGCCTCGAGGGGTTCCAGTCGGGTCTGTCGTGGCTGACGATCCTCAGGAAGCGCGAGAACTTCCGCCGCGCCTTCGCCGGTTTCGATCCGGAGACGATCGCCCGCTTCGACGAACAGGACACCGATCGCCTGCTCTGCGATCCCGGCATCGTGCGCCACCGCGGCAAGATCGAAGCGGTGCTGACCAACGCCCGGCGCTGCCTCGAGCTGATCGACAAGGAGGGCTCGCTCGCCCGCTTCGTCTGGCGCTTCGAGCCGGACGGCGCGACGCGGCCGGCGCGGATCACCAAGACCGCGGTCTGCGCCATGTCCACCACGAAGGAGTCGACCGCCCTGTCGAAGGAACTGCGCAAGCGCGGCTGGGCCTTCGTCGGGCCGACCACGGCCTATGCCTTCATGCAGTCGATGGGGCTGGTCAACGACCACATGGACGGGTGCTGGGTGCGCGAAGCGGTGGAGAAGGAGCGCGCCGCCTTCGTCCGGCCGAGCTGAAGCCGGCCACCCGGCGGCGGCGATCTCGCCGGCGACTTTGAACTTCCGCCTCGTCTTCTCCATAGTGCCGAAGCATTCCTGGAGCGGGGTCGTCCCGACCCGCCGCCGATCCTCCGCCAGACGAGCCCGCTTTCGATGTCCCGACCGATCGATCCTTCGCCGCTCTTCCCTCGCGCCACGGCTCCCCGGACCATGACGCGCAGAGGCGTGACGGCGGCGCTCGGCGGCCTCGTGATGACGACGCTGGCGGTGCCGGCCGGCGCCCAGGAGGCGGAGCCGCCGCTCGACCCGCGGCTCGCCGCCGACACGGTCACCTTCCAGGTGCGCAAGCACATCTTCAAGGGCTCGCTGGTGCGCCCGCGGGTCGGACCGAAGCGGCCGGGGATCCTGCTCATCCCCGATCAGCGTGGCCCCAACCCCTATTGGCGCAGCCTCGCCCGGCGCCTCGCCATGGACGGATTCGTCGTCCTGCTGCCCGACCTCCTCGCCCCCTTCAATCTACCGGAAGGATCGGACGAGGGCATGAACCTGATGGCGCGGATCATCCCGGCCGAGCATCAGTTGGCACTCGACGCGGCCGCCGATCTCCTCGCCAAGCACCCGGAGTGCAACGGCTCGATCGCGGTGATCGGCTTCGTCTGGGGTGGCCCCTACGCCATGCAGTTCGCCATCACCGGGGCGCGGGTGAAGGCGGCCGTCATCTACTACTCGACGCTGCCGTCGCCGGAGAAGGTGGCGACCGCCAAGGTGCCGGTGTTGTTCCACTGGGCGGAGAACGACCCGCGCACCGCGCCGCAGATCGAGGGGATCGAGAAGCGAATGATCGGGGCGGCACGGGTGTTCGAATCCTGGGTCTATCCCGGGCTCTCCGGCGCCTTCGCCTCCGACCCCGGCTCGCGCAACTACGACAAGGAGGCGGCCGATCGCGCCTACGATCGCACCGTCTTCTTCCTCCGACGCCATCTCGGGATCACCGGCTGACAGGCCGATCAGGGTCTCACCGGCGCGGATCGCCGTGCGGGCCGGTGAGGAGATGCACCGTGTAGGTGTCGACGACCCGGCCGCGCAGGGTGCGCTCGCGGGTTCCCAGGCTGCGGACCTCGTCGAAACGGCCGGCGAAACGCGCCAGCTCGCTCTTGCGGGCGCGGGTGACGAAGAGTGCCGGCTTCTCCAACATCGCCGGATCGGGCGGCGGCAGGTGCGCGTATCGCTCGGGATCGGCGAGCTGGTCGACGTAGTCGGTGCCGAGGCGGCGCATGAACCGGCCGGCGAGGGTATAGCTCGGCACGGCGATCCAGGCCGCGCCGCTCTCCCGGCGCAGCGCTTCGATGTCGGCGGCGAAGGCGTCCCAGCCGCGCATCTGCGCCGTCGGATCGCGTTCCGGCGGCAGCACCACCAACGCCACCACGGCATGGACGTAGACGAGCGCCGTCAGGCCGAAGCCGAGCGGCGCGGCGATGCGCGCGGCCGACGCGGCGAGGCGCCCGGTGCGACCGCCGAGTTCGGCGACCGCGGGCAGGACGCGCGCCGCCATCCAGGCGAAGCCGGCATAGAGCGGCGCCGGCCAGTTGCCCTCGATGCCGCCGTGGAAGGAATGGAAGACGAGATAGGCGAGGAAGGGCAGCGAGGTGACGAGCGGCAGCGCCGCGCCCGCTTCGCCGGCCCGCCACGACCGCGCCGTGCGCAGCGCCCCCCACACCACGAAGGGCGCCAGCGGCAGGCCGATCAGCAGCCACTGCACGCCGAGGAACTCGAGGAACTTCTCCGGCCGCATCCCGTGCGGCACGGTGCGGCCGAACTGTTTGGCGAAGGAGATCCAGCCGTGCTCGGCGTTCCACAGGACGACGGGCGCGAACAGCGCGAGGGCGAGGGCGCCGCCGACCCACAGCTGCCACGCGGCGAACCAGCGCCGCGTCTCGCGCGTCGAAACGAGCCACAGGACGATGCCGAGGCCGAGGAACAACACCGAATATTTCGAGAAGAGGCCGAGGCCGGCGGCCACCCCGACGGCGAGCCACCAATTGGGGTTTCGCGAGGCGGAGAGCTCGGCGAGCGCCCACACCGTCGCGCCCCAGAAGAACACCGAGGGCGTGTCCGGGGTCATCAACACCGAGCCGGCGCCGATCAGGATGGTGGCGTTGAAGAGCACCACGGCGCGGGTCGCGGTGTCGCGACCGTCGAAGAGCGCGACGGTGCGCCACAGGAGGAGCGATCCGACGAAGGTGGCGAGCGGCGAGAACACCCGGAGGCCGAAGGCGGTGTCGCCGAAGATCTCGCGCCCGGCACGGATCACCCAGGCGACCATCGGCGCGTGGTCGTAGTAGCCGGCCTGCAGCTTCAGCGACCACAGACGGTAATAGGCTTCGTCGTCGGTGAGCCCGGCGAGGCCGGCGACGACGAGACGGACGACGAGCAGCAGCGTCAGGGCGCCGACCAGCGGGATCGGCGGCAGACCGACCGTCACCTTGCGCACCGAGGGAGCCGCGTCCGCCACCGCGCCCGCCTCACTCGCGCCAGGTGAAGACGGCGGAGACGGTGTAGTTGAACACCGCGCTCATCACCGCGCCGGCGAAACCGGCGACCCAGGGGCCGGTCTGGAGCATCTCGAACAGGCCGGTGGCGACGCCCATGTTGGCGACCGTACCGACGAAGCAGACGGCATAGAAGGTCAGCAGACCGACGACGAAGCGGAAACCGGTGAGGCGTCGGTCGCGGTAGGTGAGCTGGTTGTTGAGCAGGAAGTTCCAGGTCATGGCGACGACCGTGGCGGAGAACTCGCCCCAGGCGAAGGTGGTGTCGAAGGCGTGCAGGGCCGCCATGAGCGCGATGAGATGGACGAGGATGCCGGAGGCGCCGACCGCCACGAACATCAGGAAGCGGACCGGCACGACGCCGCCGGAGAGCTTGGAGAACAGGAGCCCGAGGTATTCGGCGGTGACCAGACTGTCGAGCTTCGATTCGCCCGCCAGACGCTCGCGGAAGGTGAAGGGCAGTTCCACCGTCTTCAGCTTCTTCGGTGCCGAGGCGACGATGTCGAGCAGGATCTTGAAGCCCTCGCGCGACAGGCTGCCGGCGACGGCCTCGACCTCGGCGCGGCGGATCATGAAGAAGCCGCTCATCGGATCGGTCAGCTCGATGCGCAGGAAGCGGCGGGCGGGCGCCGTCGCCGTCTCGCTGCCCCAGGCGCGGATCGACGAGAAGCCGTCGCCCTGCGACCCGCCCTCGACGTAGCGGCTGCCGACCACCAGTTCGGCGCCGTCACGGATCGCGTCGAGCATCTTCGGCAGCAGCGCTTCGTCGTGCTGCAGGTCGGCGTCCATCACCGCCACCGTCGGGGCGGCCGACGACAACATGCCCTCGATACAGGCGCCGGCGAGGCCGCGGCGGCCGACGCGGCGGATGCAACGCACCCGCGGATCGGTGAGCGAGATCTCCTTGGCCACCCGCCAGGTGCCGTCTGGGCTGTCGTCGTCGACGAAGATCACCTCCCAGTCGATGCCGACGAGGGTCGCCGCCAGACGCCGCACCAGTTCCGGCACGTTGGCGCTCTCCTTGTAGGTCGGCACGACGATCGAGAGTTCGGGCGCGACGGTCGAGGCGGCGGCTTGCACGGCGGCTTCCATGGACGAGGTGTCTTTCGAGAAGAAGGTCTGCGGTGGTCGGCGACGAATTCGGAGATCTCGTCATACCGCACCGCCGCATGGCCGCGAACCGTGGCCGATTTGAGGGAGAATTACAATCGGCGTGACGGAATGTCATCGATACCGCCACCGCATCGCCCCGCGGGCCGATCACGACCGCGCGAACCGGCGCGGCGCTTGTCCGGCGCGGCGATCCGGTCTAGGAACCTCGCGACCCCGCGCGACCGCGCGGGTTTTCGTGTTGGTGTTCGAGGAACGGGTGGATCGATGGCGAACGAGACGAAACCGAAGGCGCGTGTGCCGCGTGGCTTCGTCGATCGCGGGCCGGCCGACGTCAAGGCGACCGAGGCGATGCTCGCCAAGATCCGCGAGATCTACGAGCTCTACGGTTTCGAGGCGGTGGAGACGCCGCTCGTCGAATACACCGACGCGCTCGGCAAATTCCTGCCCGACCAGGACCGGCCCAACGAGGGCGTCTTCTCGGTCCAGGACGACGACGAGCAGTGGCTGAGCCTGCGCTACGACCTGACGGCTCCCCTCGCCCGTTACGCCGCCGAGAACTGGACCCAGATCCCCAAGCCCTACCGCAGCTACCGGGTCGGCTGGGTGTTCCGCAACGAGAAGCCGGGTCCGGGCCGCTTCCGCCAGTTCATGCAGTTCGACGCCGATACCGTCGGCGCGCCGTCGGTCGCGGCCGACGCCGAGATCTGCATGATGATGGCCGACGCCATGGAGGCGGTGGGTCTCAAGCGCGGCCAGTACGTGGTCAAGGTCAACAACCGCAAGGTCCTCGACGGCGTCATGGAGGCGATCGGGCTCTCGGGCGAGGCGAACGGCCACAAGCGCCTGACCGTGCTGCGCGCCATCGACAAGCTCGACAAGATCGGGGACGAGGGTGTGCGCGATCTGCTCGGCAAGGGGCGGATGGATCAGTCCGGTGACTTCACGCCGGGGGCCGGGCTCGGCGAGGACGCTTGCGAATTTGTCCTAAATTTCTTGAGTGGCAAACTCAAACAAATCTCTGACGAAAATTACCTCGGTTCTATTGGCGGCCCTATAATGTCGTTTTTCGACGTATCCGGCACCTTTGCGATAGACAATATCGGCAAAGCTGAACAATTGATGGATCTCCTCTCCGGTAGTGAAATAGGGCGAGCTGGAGCCGAGGAGCTTCGCGAGATCGCTCGGATCGTCGCAGATGCTGGGTATGGTCCCGACCGCATTTTGATAGAGCCCTCGGTCGTGCGCGGCCTCGAGTACTACACCGGTCCGGTCTACGAGGCCGAGCTCACCTTCGAGGTGCCGAACGACAAGGGCGAGATCGTCCGCTTCGGCTCGGTCGGCGGCGGCGGGCGCTACGACGGGCTCGTGTCGCGCTTCCTCTCCGAGCCGGCGCCGGCGACCGGCTTCTCGATCGGCGTGTCGCGGCTGATGACGGCGCTCAAGGCGGTGAAGAGCCCGATCCTCGCCGCGTCCGAAGAGCTCGGCCCGGTGGTCGTGCTGGTCATGGACCGCGATCAGGTCGGGGCCTACCTCGCGCTGACCAAGCAGCTGCGTGACGCCGGCATCCGCGCCGAGTGCTATCTCGGCGGCTCGGGCATGAAGGCGCAGATGAAATATGCCGACCGGCGCCGGTCGCCTTGCGTCGTCATCCAGGGCTCGAACGAGCGCGAGGCCGGCGTCGTCCAGATCAAGGACCTGATCGAGGGGGCGAAGGCCGCCGAAGCGATCAAGTCCAACGCCGAATGGAAGGCCGCCCGTCCGGCGCAGGTCGAGGTCGCCGTCGCCGAGATGGTGGCGACGGTCCGCGACATCCTCGCCCGACATACGTGATACCGAATCCGGCAGATCGCTTCGCGATGCCGGATTCAACTCGTCGAAAGCCCTGTTCGGACGGGCTTTCGACGAACGGAATACGAAATCCGGATGCAACCATCCGAATTCCGTATGGCGCCCGAGGGCGCCGCGACGTTCGCCTCTCTTTCACGACGCCTCATCCGGGAGTGACCCCATGGCGCCGAACACGATGAAGGGCCGCGAGGCCGAAATGCTGGCGATGCTGGCGGAAGCCGGGATCGACACCCCGGAAGCGCTCGAAGAGGCGCTCGGTGGGCCGACCGGTGATGCGGCGGAGCTCTCCGCCTTCGATCCGACCGCCGAGCTCGTGGCGCTGTTCCAGCGCGAGGTCGAGGCGGAGATGGTCGAGCCGGCGATCCTGCTGCCCGCCGATCTCTTTCTCGACACCGCCGGCGAGGACATCCGCCGCCGGCTGTTCCTGACCCAGGACGTCGAGGGCCGGGAACTCTGCCTGCGCCCCGACTTCACCATCCCGATCTGCCGCCACTACCTCGAGACCGGCGAGCCCGGCCGCGAGGCGGCGCTCGGCTATTTCGGCCCGGTGTTCCGTCAGCGCACCGGCGAGACGCCGGAGTTCCTGCAGGCCGGCATCGAACTCTTCGGCAACGACGATCGCGCCGCCGCCGACGCCGACGTGCTGGCGCTGGCGCACGAGGCGGCGAACCTCTTCGCCGTCGACGCGCCGCAGGTGAAGATCGGCGACGAGGGTCTGTTCCTCGCCCTGCTCGACGGGCTCGGCCTCGCGCAGCCGCTGCGGCGCCGCCTGCGCGGCCTGTTCGGCACGCCGGAGCGGCTTCTCGCCACCATCCGCCGCCTCGCCTCCGGCGAAGGCGACGCCGAGGCGCTGCGCCACGCCGGCATCCTCTCGGCGCTCGCCGGGTCGCGCCCCGACGAGGCGCGCAATCTCGTCGAGGACCTGCTCGGGCTGGCCGGCATCGCCACGGTCGGCGGGCGCTCGGCCCACGAGATCGCCGAACGCTTCCTGGAGCGCGCGGCGCTGGCCGCCGACGGCGGCATGACGGCGGAAGCCGGTGACATCCTGACCCGCTATCTCGCCATCACCTCGTCGCCGGAGCACGCCGTCGACGCGCTCGACGCCTTCCAGGCCGAGGTCAAGATCGACATGACCGCGGCGATCGATCTCTTCGCCCGGCGCAACGACGCCTTCCGCGATTGCGGCATCGAACTCGATCGGCCGGTGTTCCGCGCCGATTTCGGCCGCAACCTCGACTACTACACCGGCTTCGTCTTCGAGATGCGCGATCCCGATCGCGGTCCCCTCGGCGGCGACAAGCCGGTGATCGGCGGCGGCCGCTACGACGGCCTCATCGCCCGCCTCGGCAGCCCGCGACCGGTCGCCGCCTGCGGCTTCTCGATGTGGCTCGATCGTCTCGGCATCGCCGGTTACGGCCAGGAACTGGGAGAGCGCGGATGACCGACGGACTGATCATCGGCGTACCCTCCAAGGGCCGCCTGCAGGAGAACACCAACGCCTTCTTCGAGCGCGCCGGGCTGCCGGTGCTGCAACCGGGCGGGGCGCGCAACTATCGCGGCCGGCTCGGCGGCATCGACGGCGTCGAGATCGCCTTCCTCTCGGCCTCGGAGCGTCACCGGCCTCGATCTCGTCCACGAGAACATCGCCGACTGGTCGAGCCGGGTGCATCTCGTCACCGAACTCGGCTTCGGCTACGCAGATGTGGTGGTGGCGGTGCCGAAGGCGTGGATCGACGTCGTCACCATGGCCGATCTCGGCGACGTGGCTGCGGAGTTCCGCGCCCGCCACGGCCATCAGCTGCGCATCGCGACGAAGTATCTCAACACCACCCGTCGCTTCTTCGCCGAGCACGGCATCGCCGACTATCGCAACGTCGAGAGCCTCGGGGCGACCGAGGGCGCACCGGCGGCCGGGGCGGCGGAGGCGATCGTCGACATCACCACGACCGGCTCGACGCTGGTGGCCAACAACCTGAAGATCCTCGCCGACGGCGTCATCCTGAAGAGCCAGGCCCATCTCGTCGCCTCGAAGACGGCGGCGTGGTCGGACCTCGCCCGCGCCCAGGCGCGCGCCATCCTCGACCGGGTGTCGTCGGAAGCCCGCGCTCGGCGCTCGCGCGAAGTGCGCACCCGGCTCGACGATGCGGCCGGGGCGATCGCGGCGGCGGGAGATCTCGGTGCGGTGGCGCCCTTCGGGGCGCCGCTCGCCGGTCAGCCGCTGACGCTGCACGTGCCGGCGGGCAAGGTGGCGGCGCTCGCCGACCTGCTGCGCGCCCGCGGCGCCGACATGGTCACCGTTTCGAAGCTCGACTGGGTCTTCGCGAGTGCCAACGAGATGGCCGACGCGCTCGACGCGGCGCTCGGCTGAGATCGCCCGGACAGTCGCACGCCTTCGCCGTTGCTCGTTTCGCGGCGCCCGTGAGATCCTGCTCTCGTGAAGAGAGCGAGGACCTCATGGACGTTCCCGGCCCCGATCCCGCCGCCACCCGCGCCTTCGGCGACACCATCGACTTCGGTCGGACGGCGGGCGACTACGGCCGGCATCGTCTCGGCTTCCCACCGCGCCTCTTTGCCGAACTCACGGCGCGGGGTCTCGTTCGACCGGATACGCGGGCCCTCGATCTCGGCACCGGCACCGGCACGGTCGCCCGCGGCCTCGCCGTCGCCGGGATGCGCGTGACCGCGAGCGATCCGGCAGCGGCGATGATGAAGGAGGCGCGGCGGCTCGACGCCGAGGCCGGCGTCGCCATCGACTACGTCGTCGGCCGGGCCGAGGCGATCGACGCCGTCGACGGCACCTTCGATCTCGTCACCGCCGGCCAGTGTTGGCACTGGTTCGATCGGCCGGTCGCGGCGGGCGAGGTCTTCCGGGTGTTGCGGCCGGGCGGTGGCGCGGTGATCGCCCATCTCGACTGGATCCCGCTTCCCGGCAACGTCGTCGCCGCCACCGAGGCGCTGATCCTCGCCCACAATCCGGCCTGGACGATGTCGGGCGGCAGCGGCCTCTATCCGCCATGGCTCGCCGACCTCGCGACCGCCGGGTTCACGGAGATCGAGACCTTCTCCTTCGACGTCTCCCTACCCTATTCGCCGGAAGCCTGGCGCGGCCGCATCCGAGCGAGCGCCGGCATCCGCGCCAGCCTCGACACAGCGGCGACCGAGCGTTTCGACGCGGAACTCGCGGCGCTCCTGGCGCGCGACTTCCCCGGCGAGGAGCTGGCGATCCCGCATCGCGTCTGGGCGGTCACGGGACGGAAGCGGGGGTGAGGGCCGGCGTCACGGGCGGCGTCATTCCTCGACGTCCGGTGGCGGGTCGGGTTGTGGCGGTGCGTGGCGAGGCGACCGACCACGGAGGGAGATGGGGGCCGTTCCGAAAAGGAGGCTCCCATGCGTCGTTCCCTCGTGATCGCCATCGGATCGGCGATCTTCGCCGGTTTCGCCGTCGCCGAAGCGGCCGTGCCCAGCGCGCCGGCCGCCGCATTGGCGAGCGATGTCGCCGCCTCGCGCTCGGTCGAGCCGGTGTGTCGCGGCTGCGGTTGCCGCGGCGGCCCCGGCTACCGCAAGAGCAACGGCAAATGCGCCTCGTGGGGCCGGCGGCGCTGATGCGCCGGCCTCGCGATCAATAGTTCTGCGGCGGGCGGACGATGAGGACGTTCAGGTCCTGTTTCGGGGTGAAGTTTTCGTAGACCACCTCGAAGCGGGTCGGGGCGATCTTCTTCACGCCGCTGGCGCAGAAGCTCACCAGATTCTTCGTATCGCCCTTGTCGACGACGAGACGGAAGCGGCCGATCGGGCCCTTCCAGTTGGCGCCCGACGTGAGCACGTAGGAGACCCAGATCTCCGGGCGCAGCAGATCGGGGTTCTTGCCCTGGGTGGCGTCGAAACCGCGGACGAAGTCGTCGTCGATGCAGTATTTGGTGCGCAGCGCCGTGATCTCCTTGGCCAGCTCCGGGTCCTTGCGCAGGCTCGGCTTGAGGATCGAGCCGACCGAGCCGCCGGCGAGCGGCGTGTAGGAATGGGAGACCCGGATCGGCCGCCCCGCCGGGAAGACCTGGGTGCGGGTGATGGCGGTCTTGGTCACCCAGCCGGCGAGCCAATAGGGATACTGCTCGTCACCCTCGTTGCGCAGCAGCCCCTCGGCGAGGAGCGCCTTGCGGGCGGCCGGCGCCATCTTCTCCACCGTGGCGTTGAAGCTCTCCCAGTCGGCGAGGAGGCGGAAGCCGGCAGCGCGGACGCGATCGGAGACGTCGCGGCCGTTCACCACCGCCTGCTGGACGATGTCGAGCTTCAGCGGCTTGCCGTCGACGGTGGTGCGGAAGTCGAGTTCCTCGAGGAAGTCGGGAACCCGCATCTCCGCTTCGTAGACGACGTCGGGCAAGGGGAAGGCGACCAGCGCCTCGATGTCGGCGCCGGAGGTGTTGAGGAAGACGTAGTCGACGGTGATCTTCTTCTCCGAGACGAAGAGGTCTTCGCTCTGCATGACGATCGCGTCGGACTCGAGGAGCGTCAGCCCGCCGACGCCGACCTCGGCGGTCGAGTCGTTGGCGTTGGCGGGAGCGGTGAGGGCGACGGCGAGAACGAGCGCGGCGGCGCGGATCGTCGTGAGGCGCGGCATCGGCGGGGCTCCGGAAGAACGGTCTGTCGCGCCCACAGTGATCGGTGGGGACGCGGGCGTAAAGGGGCCATCTCCCACCGACAGAACAGCCATGCCCGCAAACGAGAAGAGGCGGCCTCGCGGCCGCCTCTCGATTTCCGATACGCGCAGGCGTGGATCAGAAGTCCATGCCGCCCAGCGAAGTCGGGTCTGCCCGACTTCGCCGCCTTTCAGCCATGGGCGGCCTTCATGGACTTCCTCAGAAGTCCATGCCGCCCATGCCGCCCATGCCGCCGCCCGGCATCGCCGGAGCGGCTTCCTTGCGCGGCTTCTCGGCGATCATCGCCTCGGTGGTGATGAGCAGGCCGGCGACCGAAGCGGCGTCCTGGAGGGCCGTGCGGACGACCTTGGTCGGGTCGATGATGCCGGCCGACACCATGTTGACGAACTTCTCGGTCTGAGCGTCGAAGCCGATCTCGGCGTCCGAACCCTCGACGAGCTTGCCGACGACGATCGAGCCTTCGACGCCGGCGTTCTCGGCGATCTGACGGATCGGGGCCTCGAGCGCCTTCAGCACGATGTGGATGCCGGCCTGGACGTCGGCGACGTCGGAGGTGACGGCCTCGACGGCCTTCTTGGCGCGCAGCAGAGCCACGCCACCGCCGGGGACGATGCCCTCTTCCACCGCGGCGCGGGTGGCGGCGAGCGCGTCGTCGACGCGGTCCTTCTTCTCCTTGACCTCGATCTCGGTGGCGCCACCGACGCGGATCACCG
>CALMYM010000472.1 GCA_937873675.1 uncultured Alphaproteobacteria bacterium
CGGACGGCGCCCCCCCCGCCGCCGCCGTCGCCGGGGGGATCTTGATGTTGCCCTCGACCTCGGAGCAGTTGACGCCGGCGGGGTTCTCGATCGCATCGGAATTCCACCGCCCGCCGACACCACCGTATTCGATGCGCGCCCGCTGTGTCAGGCCGAGATTGGCGCCCTCGCCGACCACCTTGGCGCCGATCTCGGCACCGGTGATGCGGATGGCGTCGTTGGCCTTGTCGCCGACCTCCGCGTCGGTCTCTCCCGCCGCCCGCACATAGGTGCCGATGCCGCCGAACCACAGGAGATCGACCTGCGCTTTCAGGATCGCCCGCATCACCTCCGCCGGCGTCGCATGATCGACGTCGAGCCCGAGCAGGGCGCGAACCTCCGGAGAGAGCGGCACGGTCTTCGAAGCGCGCGAGAAGACGCCACCGCCGGCCGAGATCTTCGCCTTGTCGTAATCCGCCCAACTCGACCGCGGCAGGGCGAAGAGCCGAGCCCGCTCCTCGAAACTCGTCGCCGGATCGGGGTCGGGATCGAGGAAGATGTCGCGATGGTCGAAGGCGGCGACGAGACGGATCGCCCGCGACAGCAACATGCCGTTGCCGAAGACGTCGCCCGACATGTCACCGACGCCGACGACGGTGAAGGGTTCCACCAGGATGTCGCGGTCCATCTCGCGGAAGTGCCGCTTCACCGCTTCGAAGGCGCCGCGCGCCGTGATGCCCATCTTCTTGTGGTCGTAGCCGGCCGAACCGCCCGAGGCGAAGGCGTCGCCGAGCCAGAAACCGTGATCGAGGGCGATGGCGTTCGCCGTGTCGGAGAAGGTCGCCGTGCCCTTGTCGGCGGCGACCACCAGATAGGGATCGTCGCCGTCGTGGCGCACCACCCGCGGTGGCGGCACGATCGCCCCGTCGCGGAGATCGTCGGTGAGATCGAGGAGGCGGCCGACGAAGGTGCGGTAGGCCGCCGTGCCCTCGGCGAGGAAGGCGTCGCGGTTCATCCCCGGCGCCGCCCGCTTGGGGAAGAAGCCGCCCTTGGCGCCGACCGGCACGATCACCGCGTTCTTCACCTGCTGCGCCTTGACCAGCCCCAGCACCTCGGTGCGGAAGTCGAGCGCCCGATCCGACCATCTGAGGCCGCCGCGCGCCACCGGCCCGAAGCGCAGATGGACACCCTCCACCGTCGGCCCGCACACCCAGATCTCGCGGTGCGGTCGCGGCTCGGGCAGGCGGCCGAGTTTCTCCGGCGCCAGTTTGAAGGCCAGCGTGTCGCGCGGCCGCCCGTCCGCCTCGGGACGGAAGAAGTCGGTCCTGACCATCGCCCCGATCACCTCGGCGAAGCGGCGCAGCACCGTGTCGTCGTCGAGCGAGGCGACTTCGCCGAGGGCGGTGCCGATACGCGCGGCGATCTCCGCCTCGGCCGCGCCGCGGTCGCCGGCGGCCTCCGGGTCGAAACGCGCATGGAACAGCGCGACGAGATCGGCGGCGAGCGCCGGATAGCGACGCAGCGCCCCCCATACGACGTCCTGCGGGTAGGCCAGACGGATCTGGCGCAGGTAGTGGCCGATCGCCCGGAGCACCGCCACGTCGCGCCGACCGAGACCGGCGGCGAGCACCAACGCGTTGTAGCCGTCGTTCTCCGCCCCGCCGCTCCAGGCGGCGACCAGCATCTCCTCGAGCCGGGCGTCGAGATCGGCGGTGAGATCGATCGGCCGGCCCTCGCCGTGCAACAACGCCATGTCGTGCACGAAGATCTGCTGGCCGTCCGCCGGCCTCACCCGCCAGGTGCTCTCGTCGATCACCGACAGCCCGAGGTTCTCGAGCAACGGCACGCGCTGCGACAGCGCGATCGGCGAGCCGCCGTGGAAGAGCTTGAGGCGCAACTGCTCCGCCGCCATCTCGGGGCGGCGGTAGAAGTCGACCGCGAGGGGCTTCGCCGGTCCGAGGCTCGCCATGGCGACGACGTCCGCGACCGCCGCTGCCGGCGCCACCTCGGCGCGATAACCCGGATCGAAAGCCGCACTCCAACCGGCGACGAGCCGGCTCGCCGCGACCTCACCCAGGCTCTCGGCCGCCGCTTCGGCGAAATCGTCCGCCCAGGTGCGCACCAGACGCGCCACCTCGGCCTCGAGCTCCGCCTGCGCGATCTCCGGAGTGACCCCGTGATAGCGCCCGACGATGTAGTGGATGCGGGTGAGCACGCCTTCCGGGAAGGACGGCATGAACGACACCACCTTGCCGTCGAAGCGCACCTCCAGCATGTCGCCGATACGGGCGCGCAGATCGGTGGTGTAGCGGTCGCGCGGCACGTAGACGATCACCGAGACGAAACGGTCGAAGGGATCGCGCCGCGCCAGCACGCGGATGCGCGGGTGCTCGCCGAGCGCCAGGATGGCGAGGGCGAAGTCGTGCAGCGTATCGGCGTCGATCTGGAACAGTTCGTCGCGCGGGAAGGTCTCGAGCACCGCGGCCAGCGCCTTGGCCGAATGGCCGTCGGGGCGGAAACCGGCCCGCTCGACCACCGCGTCGAGCTTGCGCCGGACCAGCGGGATGTTGCGTGCCGAGCGGGTGTAGGCGGTGGCGGTGAAGAGACCGAGGATGCGGATCTCGCCGCTCATCCGACCGTCCGGCCCCCACAGTTTCACGCCGATGTAGTCGAGGTGGACGCGGCGATGGACGCGCGACCGGACGTTCGACTTGGTGATCATCAGCGCGTCGGGGGAGCGGGCGAAGGCACCGATGGCGGTGGCGGCGTTGAGGCTCTCCGCCCCGCGCTTCAACACCCTGACCTCCGGATCGCGCAGGATGCCGAGCCCGGTGTCGGCGAGCGGCTCGACGTAGGCGCCGCCCTCGGTCTCCTCGAAGCGGTATTCGCGCATCCCCAGGAAGGTGAAGTTGTTCTGGCCGAGCCAGGTGAGGAACGCCACGGTCTCGTCGCGCACCGCGATCGAGAGCGGCGTCGGGCCACGATCGTAGGCGACGATCAGCCGTTCGATCCGATTGAGCATCGGCCGCCAGTCGTCGACGGCGGCGCGCACGTCGCCGAGCGTCGCATCGAGCGCTCCGACCAGTTCCTCGCGCGACTGCGGATCGGCGATACGGCCGACGTGGACGTGGATGAAGCTCTCCCGCCGCGACGTCGGCGTCTCCGAAGCGGCGATCGCCGTCGCCCGTCCGGCCGCATCGCGCTCGACGGCGAAGATCGGATGCGCGGTGAGGCGGATCTCCAGCCCGAGATCGGTCAATTGGCCGAGCACCGAGACGAACAGGAACGGCATGTCGTCGTTGTCGACCTCGACGACGGTGAGCGAGCGCGCCGCGTCGCCGGTGCCGAAATCGCGATCGAAGACGCGGATGCGGTGTCGGCCCGCGGGCCGCTCGGCGAAGGCGGCGAAGGCCGTCTCGGCGAGGCCGGCGAGTTCGGCGGCGGTGTAACCGGCGAGATCCTCGGCGGACACCCGGGAGAACAGCCGTTCGGCGAAGTCCGCGAACATCGCACCGCCACCCGCCCCGATCGGACCGGCGAGCCCCGCGGCAGGGTCCGTGGCCCGTCCGTCTCCGAGCGTCGGTCGTGCCTCGCCTTTTCGCATGCTGTCCTCCCGGTCGAGCGGATCGTTCTGCAGAATCCGGATTTTCACGCACGATGATCCGACCCCGATGGGAAGGCAATGCGCGTCGCAGCGATGGAATCGGGACCCTCGAGTCGGTGATTTTCGGGCGAAACGACCCGATCCCCCGTCGATTCGATCACGATCACGCGATTTTCGGCGCGGTTTCGGCGATGCAGCGAAGATCGCGACGATCCCGGTCGCGGCGGAAATTTTCCGCTGCCTCACCGCCCACACGACCCCACGGGCATGAAAAAAGGAGCGCGGCTCGTCGAGCCGCGCTCCTTCTCGATGGGTTCGCCCGGCCGCCGGTCGCCCGGCGTCGACGTGGCCGATCAGCCCTTCGCCTTGTCGGCGTCGTAGCGTGCGATCGCGTCCAGGATGAA
>CALMYM010000473.1 GCA_937873675.1 uncultured Alphaproteobacteria bacterium
TTCTTCGGCAATCTGCTCGACGCCGGCCGCGTCACCATCTGCGGCGAGGAGAGCGCCGGCACCGGCTCCGACCACGTCCGCGAGAAGGACGGCCTGTGGGCGGTGCTGATCTGGCTCGACATCATCGCCGCGCGCGGCCAGTCGATCGCCGAGATCGTCCACGACCACTGGAAGACCTACGGCCGCGACTACTATTCGCGCCACGACTACGAGCGCCTGCCGACCGACGTCGCCGACGCCCTCTTCGACGACCTGCGCGCCGCCCTGCCCTACCTGCCGGGCAAGGTCTCCGTCGGCCTGCTCATCGAGAACGCCGACGATTTCGCCTACACCGACCCGACCGACGGCTCGACCTCGACCCGCCAGGGCATCCGCATCGCCTTCGACAACGGCTCGCGCGCCGTCTTCCGCCTCTCCGGCACCGGCACCGAGGGCGCGACGCTGCGCCTCTACGTCGAGATCTTCGAGGCCGACCCGGAGCGCCAGGACCTCGACCCGCAGATGGTGCTCGCCGGCGTCCTCGAAGCGGCGAACTCCCTCGCCGGCATCGAACGCCGGACCGGCCGCGACACGCCGGACGTCATCACCTGACGCGCCGGTCGGGAACGGGCGAACGCGCGACGCGCAACGGCCTCCCGCCGGTGGTGGGAGCGCTCGTGTTCGCCTCGATCCGGTTGCAATGGTTCGACATCCTGATGAAACCTGATTAGACAGGCGCGAATCGTTCGTGCGCTGGTGGCGTGCGCGCAGTCTCCCGCGGCGCCCGCGTCGCGACGGAACCGGAAGGACCTCCCCCATGAAGATGCCCTCGACCATCGGACCCGTGCATTTCGTCGGGATCGGCGGCATCGGCATGAGCGGTATCGCCGAGGTGCTGCACACCCTCGGCTTCCAGGTCCAGGGCTCGGACGCGGCCGACAACGCCAACGTCCAGCGCCTGCGCGAGAAGGGCATCACCGTCTTCGTCGGCCACGACGGCGCCAACCTCGGCGACGCCCGCGTCGTCGTCGTCTCCTCGGCGATCAAGCCGGACAACGCCGAACTGGTCGCCGCCCGCGAGCGCTTCCTCCCGGTCGTGCGCCGCGCCGAGATGCTCGCCGAGCTGATGCGCTTCAAGTCGGCGATCGCCGTCGGCGGCACCCACGGCAAGACCACCACCACCTCGATGGTGGCGGCGCTGCTCGATGCCGGCGGCCTCGATCCGACCGTCATCAACGGCGGCATCATCAACGCCTACGGCACCAACGCCCGTCTCGGCTCCGGCCAGTGGATGGTGGTCGAGAGTGACGAGAGCGACGGCTCCTTCGTCAAGCTGCCGGCCGACATCGCCGTGGTCACCAACATCGACCCCGAGCACCTCGACCACTACGGCACCTTCGACAAGGTCAAGGACGCCTTCAAGCACTTCGTCGAGAACGTGCCCTTCTACGGCTTCGCGGTGATGTGCCTCGACCATCCGGAGGTGCAGACCCTCGTCGGCAATATCGAGGACCGCCGCATCGTCACCTACGGCACCAACCCGCAGGCCGACGTGCGCTATTCCGACGTCCAGGTGCTCGGCCGCCAGTCGCGCTTCACCGTCAAGCTGCGCGATCGCATCACCGGCACCGAGAAGGTCATCCCCGACCTCGTCGTCGCCATGCCGGGCATCCACAACATCGCCAACGCCACCGCCGCGGTCGCCGTCGCCGACCAGCTCGGCATCGCCCCCGAAGCGATCCGCAAGGGCCTCGCCGACTTCACCGGCGTCAAGCGCCGCTTCACCCCGACCGGCTCGTGGAACGGCATCCAGGTCTTCGACGACTACGGCCACCACCCGGTCGAGATCATGGCGGTCCTCAAGGCGGCGCGCACCGCGGACCAGGGCGAAGGCAAGGGCCGCCAGGGCCTCGCGGTGGTGCAGCCCCATCGCCACCCGCGCCTCGCCTCGCTGTTCGAGGAGTTCTCCCAGGCCTTCAACGACGCCGACCGCGTCGTCATCGCCGACGTCTACGCGGCCGGCGAAGCGCCGATCGAGGGCATCTCGCGCGACACGCTGGTCGGTGGCCTGCGCGGCCGCGGCCATCGCCACGTCACCGCGCTCGAGAGCCCCGAGCAGCTACCCGCGCTGATCCGCGACATGGCGGCGCCCGGCGACTACGTCGTATTCCTCGGCGCCGGCAACATCACCCAGTGGGCCTACGCCCTGCCCAAGCAGTTGGCGGCGGGTGAGGCGTGAGCCGCCCGCGACGCTCGACCACAGGACCCTCGATTTGACCGCTTCGACCGACCTCCTCGCCCGTCTCGACACCGCCGACATCCGCGGCGCGCTGCTGCCGGGGTTCGCGCTCGGCGACACCACCTGGTTCCGGGTCGGCGGAGCCGCCGAACTCTACTATCAGCCCGCCGATCTCGAGGACCTGCAGCTCTTCCTGAAGCGCCTGCCGGCCGACGTGCCGGTGAGCCTGGTCGGCCTCGGCTCCAATCTCCTCGTCCGTGAAGGCGGCCTGCCCGGCGTCACCATCCGCCTGTCGCAGCGCGGCTTCGGCGGCGCCGTCCGGGTCGGCGACACCCGCTTCGAAATCGGCGCGGCGATCGCCGACAAGCAGGTCGCCCGCGCCGCCCTCGACGCCGAGGTCGCCGGCTTCGCCTTCTACTTCGGCATCCCCGGCGGCATCGGCGGCGCACTGCGCATGAACGCCGGCGCCAACGGCGGCGAGACCGCCGCCCGCGTCGTCGAAGTCCGCGCCGTGACCCGGACGGGCGACCTCGTCACCCTCTCGAACGCCGACATGGGCTACGCCTACCGCCACTCCTCCGCCGCCGACGACCTGATCTTCGTCTCGGCGATCATGGAGGGCGTGAAGGGCGACCGCGCCACCATCGAAGCCGAGATGGACGCGGTCACCGAACACCGCGAGAGCGCCCAGCCGATCCGTTCGCGCACCGGCGGTTCGACCTTCAAGAACCCGCCCGGCACCTCCGCCTGGAAGCTCGTCGACGCCGCCGGCTGCCGCGGTCTCGTCGTCGGCGGCGCCCACGTCTCCGAGATGCACTGCAACTTCCTCATCGCCGAGGGCGACGCCACGGCCCACGACATCGAACTCCTCGGCGAGACGGTGCGCGCCCGCGTGTTCGAGACCTCGGGCACCCGCCTCGAATGGGAGATCAAGCGCATCGGCCGCCACGCCGAAGACCGCGAGATCGAGCCCTTCCTGGGCCGGTAGAGCCGAATTCGAGCGCATCGGAGATCGGACACGACCGCGCCGCCGCGCGGACTGTCCGGGCGCGCCGAGGCGATGGGAAGCCCCCCCGCTTCCTTCTCCCCTCGCGGGAGAAGGTGCCCCGCAGGGGCGGATGAGGGGGCGCCGCGAAGCGGCACCGGGACGAACCGACGACCTCATCCGCATGGGGAGAGGCCCAGCCCCCTCATCCGGCCTTCGGCCACCTTCTCCCGCAGGGGGAGAAGGGGTTTCCGCGGCTCGGGCTTCGCCCCCTCGTTCCCTCCTCCCTCGCCTCCCCGCCCCGCGACCGGCGCACCACGTTCCCTGATATTCCGCCGCTCCGAGCCCGCGGATACGAAAAATTAACCTTTCGCTAACCATACCGCGCAACCGTGGACGAGTGGCCGTGATCCGGTCGCGTCGGCCGATGCACGCGCGTCGGATCGAGACGGCGGGGCGGAGCCCGCCCGCCGAAGGAGAAGCCGGAAAATGTCGAAGCACGTCGCCGTGTTGATGGGCGGTTGGGACAGTGAACGTCAGGTCAGCCTGTGGTCGGGCGAGGCCTGCGCCGCCGCGCTCGAGACGAAGGGCTACCGCGTCACCCGGCTCGACGTCGGCAAGGACGTCTACACCCGGCTCGAGGCGCTGAAGCCCGACGTCG
This sequence comes from uncultured Alphaproteobacteria bacterium, assembly GCA_937873675.1. Lineage (GTDB taxonomy): Bacteria > Pseudomonadota > Alphaproteobacteria > Rhizobiales > Ancalomicrobiaceae > CALBKH01. The sequence goes on from CALMYM010000473.1 coordinate 3,865, forward strand.
CCTTCAACGCGCTGCACGGCCCCTGGGGCGAAGGCGGCGCCATCCAAGGCATGCTGGAGACGCTGCGTATCCCCTACACCCACTCCGGCGTCCTCGCCTCGGCGCTGGCGATGAACAAGGACAAGGCGAAGATGATCTTCGCCCAGGTCGGCATTCCGATCGCCCGCTCGGTCGTCGCCGATCGCCACGACGCCGCCAGGGAACACCTGATTCCGCCGCCCTACGTGGTCAAGCCGGTGGCCGAGGGCTCTTCCTTCGGCGTCATCATCGTCAAGGCCGACCGCTCGCACCCGCCGCAGGAACTGCTGCGCGACGATTGGCCCTACGGCGACAAGGTCCTGGTGGAGAGTTTCGTCGACGGTCTCGAACTCACCTGCGCCGTCATGGGCGCTCCCGGCGAGGAGCGCGCGCTCGGCATCATCGAGATCGTGCCGGAGGAGAGCCTCGCCTTCTACGACTTCGAGGCGAAGTACAAGAAGGGTGGGTCCGTCCACATCCTTCCGGCGAGAATTTTACCGGATGTTTACCAACGTATCGAAATGCTTGCGGTCATGGCGCATCGGGCGCTCGGCTGTCGCGGCGTGTCGCGTTCCGACTTCCGATACGACGCCGAAGGCACGGGCGAACTGGTCTGTCTCGAAGTCAACACCCAGCCGGGAATGACCGGAACCTCGTTGGTTCCGGACATGGCCGCGCACTCGGGGATCGCCTTCGCGGATCTGGTTTCTTGGATGGTGGAGGACGCGAGTTGCGATCGTTGACGGGTCATCGGCGCCTGGATCGGGCCGCCTCCGTCGCCGAACTCCCGCAGGACGCGGGGTTCCGGTGGCGGAAGAGCGTGCGCACGGCCAAGCGCTGGCTGAACACCGTCGATGCCTTCGCCCGCTCGGTCAAGCCGATGCAGGGGACCTTCGCCGCGCTCGGCTTCCTCGCCGCGTGGGGCGGCTACGGCCTGTGGCTCTCCGGCGGTTGGCACACGACCCTCGACGCGCTCACCTCCGCCGCCGGCTTCTCCGTCGCCTCGATCGAGATCCGCGGCCTCGCCGAAGCCGACAGTACCGAGATCTCCGACCGCATCGACGTGACCCGGACGTCGTCGCTGCTGTTGCTCGACGCCGAGCACGCCCGCGCCCGCATCGCCGAGATCCCCTGGGTCGCCGACGTCACCGTCAAGAAGCTCTACCCGAGCCGCATCGTCGTCTCCCTCACCGAGCGCCTGCCCTACGCGCTGTGGCAGGACGACGGCCGCATCAAGGTCGTCGACAAGACCGGCGCGGTGATGAGCGACACGCTGCAGCCGCGCCACGCCGGCTTGCCGCTGATCGTCGGCGCCGGCGCCGACAAGCGCGTCCAGGAGGCCGTCGCCCTGATGGATTCCGCTCCGTCGATCCGCCCGCGCATTCGCGCCGCCGTGCTGGTCGCCGAACGGCGTTGGAACCTGATCACCGTCGACGGCATCGAGATCCAGCTGCCGGAAGACCACCCCGAATCCGCGCTCGCCCGCATCGCCGACCTCCAGGCGGCGAAGAAGCTGCTCGATCGCGATCTCGTCGTGGTCGACACCCGCGTCCCCGACCGCCTCTTCGTCCGTCTCTCCGACGCCGCCGCCGCAGCGCGCAAGGAGCAGATGCGGCTGAAGACCGGCGCCAAGAAGAAGGGGACCGACAC
>CALMYM010000474.1 GCA_937873675.1 uncultured Alphaproteobacteria bacterium
GCGTGGGTCACGGGTGGACTCCGGAGAATCGGCGCGGAATCATCGCATGGAAATGCTCCGCGCTCGAACGGTCGGCGCGGCCCGCTCACGCCGCCGCGCACTCCCCCCTTCTCCCCTCCGCGGGAGAAGGTGCCCCGCAGGGGCGGATGAGGGGGTGCGCGCCGCGGCGCGCAACCGGGCGCACCCGATGAGCATCGCGCCGGAGGAGAGGCTCAGCCCCCTCATCCGGCCTTCGGCCACCTTCTCCCGCAAGGGGAGAAGGAAGAGTCGCCTTCGGCGCGGCCCGCTCACGCCGCTGCGCGCGAACCTTCTCCGAGGTACTTCGCCGCGAGCGTACCCATGCAGCGCTCCCAGGCGCTCGCGCAGGTGTCGATCATCTCGGCGAGACCGTCGAAGCGCTTGCGCGCCATGGCGCGGGCGAGCTTGAACTGCATCACCTTCATGGTCTCGGCGATCTCCTCCGCCGCGACGCGCGCGTCGGCGAGACCGGTTTCCCCTTGGCCCTCGAGCCAGGCGAGATGGCTCGCCAGAAGCTCGAAGTTGGCGCCGTACTGGCGCATCAGGTTGAAAGCGTAGATGTGGAACCACTCCGGCGGCCGGGTCGCCAGATCCGCCGCGTGGCGCGGGAAATCGGCGCTCCAGGCGGAGAACGGGTTGTCGACCGGGCGGCGGGCGAGATGGCGCTTCAGGAGATCGACCGCCTCGCGGCGCAGGTCGACGACCGGCGGGCGCTCGGGGAGCTTCAGGAACTCGACATAGGGAAAGAGGATCGCCGGATCGCGCGCCACACCCGGCGCTCCGAAGATGCCGTCGTAGTCCTCTCCCTCCAGCCGGAAGAAGCCGGCGTTGTGGAAGTAGTCGAGGCGGCGGGCGGCGACGTCGATGGCGGTGATGCCGATCGTCGTCTTGGAGTGGCCCTGGCGATAGGTGATGCCGAGCGTGTCGGGGAGCCAGTGGGCGTCGGCCTCGACCAGCACGATGCGGTCGCGTGCCACCTGCTCGACCACATGGGTCTCGAGGCGGTCGAAGATCGACAGTTCCAGGAGTTCCAGCCCGTAGAGGCGTTCGAGATCGGCGGTCGGCACCTTGAAGAAGGTCGCCTGATCTCCCTCGTAGCTCTGGGTCACGGTGAAGCCGAGCATCGCCGCCGGTTCATGGCCGAGGGCGGCGACGATCTCGATCCACAGATCGGTCCAGCAGTTGGTCTCCGGCCAACGCCGATCGGCCGCATGGAGCGCATGGGGGCGATGGGAGGAGGGATCGGGGAGGCGCATGCGGGGTCTCCGAAGATCGAGGCCGTGCTCCGGGTGCCCCCTTCCCCCCTCGCGGGGGAAGGTGCCCCGAAGGGGCGGATGAGGGGGCGCGCGCCACGGCGCGCAACCGGATGCGGCCCATGAGCACCGTGCCGGAGGAGAGGCCCAGACCCCTCATCCGGCCTTCGGCCACCTTCTCTCGGCTCAGGGGAGAAGGGGTCCGCGCCCGAAGGCGCGGAGAAATGCGGGGCCGGCCATGTAGGGTGCAAAGAGCGAAGCAAATTGCACCGGCGGCGGTCGGCGTGGTGAGCGAACGAGAGATGCGGCGGGCTCGGACGGTGCAATTCGCCTGCGGCTCTTTGCACCCTACGGGCCTACGGGCTCTACCCTCATCTCACCCGAACAACACTTCGCGCACGCTCTCCGGCCACTTCGCCACGTCGTTGCCGTGGTGGCGGAAGAGGGCCAGCGCGATACGCTCGAGGCCGAAGCCGACGCAGGCCGAGTGGGCCTCCTCGCCGTCGGCGCGCTTCATCCCCCACAGCGAACCGAAGTGGTTCTGGTGGTAGTTGAAGGACAGGCAGGCGGTCGGATCGGCGCCGTCGTTGACCGGGATCAACAGTTCGAACTTGAGCTGCTGGTCGCGCTGATTGCGCGCCATCAGCTTGCCGCCACGGCCGAAGAACGGATCGTTGGCGACGTCGAGTTCGCAGGGCAGGCCGAGCGAGGCGATCATCTTAGGACCGCGTTCGAGCCAGCGCTCGCGGAACTCCTTCACCTGCTCGGGCGTGCCGATGCAGACGTTCTCCCGCATCCGGAAGAGCTGCATGCGGGTCGGCTCCTTCGACGGCTCGTGGCGGAAGCAGTAGCTCTTCAGATCGAAGAGCAGGCCGGCATCCGGCACGGCGCCCTTGGCGGCGACCGTCGGGTAGAGCGGGTAGCAGGCGGCCGGCGTCAGGACGACGTCGGTCGGCGACTGGTATTCGCTCCAGTCACGGCCCTCGGTGAGAGCGGCGATCAGCTGGCAGTGATCGGCGTCCGAGCCCATGAAGGAGTGGATGGAACCGGCGAGCTGCGGGAAGCTCTTGAGGTAGCCCGACTTCTCCATGTTCACCCGCGGCATGGCCGGGGGGAAATGGATCTTCATCGCACCGTCGGCGCGAGAGTAGCGCTCGACGAGGCGTTCGAAGCCGTCGATCACCTCCTCGAAGGCGCCGGAGCGGCCGTAGAGGCCGTCGACGCCGGTCGGCATCAGCACGCCGTCCTCGAACAGACGATCGAGGAAGGGCTTGGCCGGCGCGTCGGCGGCAGGCGCCGCCTTGAACTCGGGGGGAATGGCGTTCATCGGCACCTCACGCGACCGAGACGTCGATCTTGCTCATGAGGAGCAGATTCGACGTGTTGCCGAGGATGCGATCGTTGTTGATCATGATCGCGGCGGAGAGCAGATCGCGGTAGTTGCGAGCGATGGTCCACGGGCCGGCGTTGCGATAGCCGGCGAGGCCGAGGATCATCAGCGAGCCTTGCGCGACCTCGATGCCGAGCTGCGAGGCCGACACCTTGATGGTGTTGAGTTCGGCGATGAACGACAGCGTGTTCATCAGCGCCTCGTCGGCGAGCGCCTCCTCGTAGCGGGCGATGCCGGCGACGAGCAGCGACTTCATCTGCTGCAGCTTGGCGGAGACCTCGGCGAGACGCAGCGCGCCCGGCGGCACGGTGCCCGGCCGCTTCTTGGCTTCGGCCTTCACGAAGGCCTGGGCCTTGACCACGGTGTCGGCGGCGATGCCGTACCAGGTGGCGGTCCAGATGATGTGCGCCATGGCGAGCATCGACTGGGCGGCGATCTCGGAGAAGGGCTGGACGAAGACTTGGGCGGCATCGCCCGAGGAGACCAGCTCGAAGCCCTCCGAGCGGGTGCCGCGCATGCCCATCGTGTCCCAATCGACGGTCTCGCGCAGGGTGTAGTCACCTCGTCTGCAGACCACCATGACCTGATCCGACGAGGCGGCTTCGGGGTTGCGGCGGCAGGTGGCGAGGATGGCGTCGGCATTGCGGCCGTAGGAGATGCAGGTCGCCTGCTTGGTCAGGCGATAGCGATCGCCCTCGACCTCGACGGCGCAGATCGAATTGCGCAGGTCACCGCCGATGCCGCCTTCGGTCGTCGCCGAGCCGAGGAGGAGCTGATCGCGGGCGCACTCACGCATGTAGTCGATGTGCCAGTCGGAGCCGACCGAATGCTGGATCAGGCTCGACATCTTGATCTGATGCATGCCGTAGATCATGGCCGAGGAGCCGCACGCCTGACCGAGGCGGGCGACGAGGGCGCAGATGTCGGTGAGCGACAGGCCTTCGCCGCCGTGCTCCCGCGGGATCCAGCAGCCGAGCAGGCGTTCACGCTTCAAGGCGTCGAAGGTCTCCTGCGGGAACCGCCCGGAGGCATCGACGTCGGCGGCGAACTCGGCGGCCACCTCGTCGGCGACACGGGCCATGCGTTCGAGCGCGGAGGAGGTGAGCGAGGCGTGTTTCACGGCGACGTTCATCGGTTCAGGCCCTTCCCGAGACGAGTTCGGTGACGGAACGGTCGATCGCGGAGATCGAGGCGAAGGTCTTGCGGTTGAGCATGCGCTCGGGGAACTCGATGTCGAACGCCTCCTCCAGTGCCAGCATCAGCTGCACCGAGGCGAAGGACGTCATTCCCAGCTCGTAGAGATCGTCCTCGTCACGGACCCGCTCCAGCGGAACCGGCAAGATCTTGTGGTTACCAATGAGTTCACGGATCTGCGTAGCCATGACGCTCCCCTTCGTCTGCAATTCGGTGCGTGGAATATTGCAGACAAGTCGAAACATCGAGTGAATGGACAGGGTTTATCGATGATTACGTGAGACGTTACGATTCGAGGGAATCGAAATTCTGAGGACGGGCCGACGTAGGGCTAGGCGCGGCGGCGTCGGGTCAGAGCCGGGGCGACGGCGGTGCGACCGTAGGGTGGAAAGAGCCGCAGGCGAATTCCACCGGCCGAGTCCTCGAGGGACGCACGACGCAATCCGGGAGCGCCGCCGTGCGAGCCGGAGCGGCTGCGAGCGATCCGCGAGCGCCGCCGGCGCAATTCGCTTCGCTCTTTGCACCCTACGGGCTGCGATCTCGGCTCAGGCCCGGCCGAGTTCCTGGGCCAACCCGATGAGGATCCCTTCGGGCCCACGGATGTAGCAGAGGAGATAGGCGTCCTCGTAGCGGACGACCTCGCCCACGAGTTCCGCCCCACGGGCGCGGAGCCGCTCCAGCGTCGCGTCGATGTCGTCGACGGCGAACATGACGCGGAGGTAGCCGAGTGCATTGACGGGGGCGTCGCGGTGATCCGCGACCACCGCCGGCCGGATGAAGCGGGAGAGTTCGAGCCGGCCATGGCCGTCCGGGGTCCGCATCATGGCGATCTCGACATGCTGATCGCCCAGCCCGGTGACCCGCCCGGCCCATTCCCCCTCGATCGACGCCCGCCCTTCGAGCTCGAGGCCGAGGTCGCGAAAGAAGTCGATCGCCGCGTCGAGGTCTTCGACGACGATGCCGACGTTGTCCATCCGTAGGGTCGCCATGGCGCGGGTCCCCTCCCCTGCTCGAACCACCGACGCACGGCTCGCATGAACGTGAGGCCCGCAGCACGGGCCTCCTGACGGTCTCGGGTCTTCCGGCGCGCGCTCAGCGCTCGATCTGGCTCACGTCGCGCACCGCGCCCTTGGCGGCGGAGGTGGCCATCGCCGCGTAGGCGCGGAGCGCCGCGGAGACCTTGCGGGCGCGCGGCGCCGTCGGCTTCCAGGCGTCCTTGCCCTTGGCTTCCATCTTGGCCCGGCGCGCGGTCATCTCGGCGTCGGAGATCAGGAGTTCGATCGTCCGGTTGGGGATGTCGATGCGGATGCGGTCGCCGGCCTCGACGAGGCCGATGTTGCCGCCCTCCGCCGCCTCCGGCGAGGCGTGGCCGATCGACAGGCCCGAGGTGCCGCCGGAGAAGCGGCCGTCGGTGAGGAGGGCGCAGGCCTTGCCCAGGCCCTTCGACTTCAGATAGCTCGTCGGATAGAGCATCTCCTGCATGCCGGGGCCGCCCTTGGGGCCTTCGTAAGTGATGACGACGACGTCACCGGCGACGACCCCGCCGCCGAGAATGCCGGAGACCGCCGCGTCCTGGCTCTCGAACAGCTTCACCGGGCCCTCGAACTTGAGGATCGACTCGTCGACGCCGGCGGTCTTCACGATGCAGCCGTCGAGGGCGATGTTGCCGTAGAGGACCGCGAGGCCGCCGTCCTTGGAATAGGCGTTGTCGAGCGAGCGGATGACGCCCTTCTTCCGGTCGACGTCGAGTTCGTCCCAGCGGCGGTCCTGGCTGAAGGCCTCGATCGAGGGGACGCCGCCCGGCGCGGCGGCATAGAAGGTGCGCACCGCGATCGAGGTGGGCTGCATGACGGCCCACTGGGCGAGCGCCCGCCTCCGCGGCGCGGTGTGGACGGTCGGCAGATCGGTCACGAGCAGGCCGGCGCGGTCGAGTTCGCCGAGGATGGCGAAGATGCCGCCGGCGCGGTGGACGTCTTCCATGTGGATGTTGGCGACCGCCGGGGCGACCTTGGAGAGGCACGGCACGCGGCGCGACAGACGGTCGATGTCGGCCATCTGGAAGTCGACGCCGGCTTCCTGCGCCGCAGCGAGGAGATGCAGCACGGTGTTGGTCGAGCCGCCCATGGCGATGTCGAGGGTCATGGCGTTCTCGAACGCCGCCTTGGAGGCGATGGCGCGCGGCAGGACGCTCGCGTCGTCGCCCTCGTAGTAACGCTTGCAGAGATCGACGATCAGCCGGCCGGCCTCGAGGAACAGCGCCTTGCGGTCGGCGTGGGTGGCGAGCATCGAGCCGTTGCCGGGCAGCGACAGGCCGAGCGCTTCGGTCAGGCAGTTCATCGAGTTGGCGGTGAACATGCCGGAGCAGGAGCCGCAGGTCGGGCAGGCGTTGCGCTCGTAGGACTTCACGTCCTCGTCGGAGACGTTCTCGTCGGCGGCGGCGATCATCGCGTCGATGAGGTCGACCGCCTTGGTGGTGCCGGTCGACAGGATGACCTTGCCGGCCTCCATCGGGCCGCCGGAGACGAAGACCGTGGGGATGTTGAGGCGCAGCGACGCCATCAGCATGCCGGGGGTGATCTTGTCGCAATTGGAGATGCAGACCATGGCGTCGGCGCAGTGGCCGTTGACCATGTACTCGACCGAGTCGGCGATGAGATCACGCGACGGCAGCGAATAGAGCATGCCGTCGTGGCCCATGGCGATGCCGTCGTCGATGGCGATGGTGTTCATCTCCTTGGCGACGCCACCGGCCTTCTCGATCTCGCGGGCGACCAGCTGGCCGAGGTCCTTGAGGTGGACGTGGCCGGGGACGAACTGGGTGAAGGAGTTCACCACCGCGATGATCGGCTTACCGAAGTCGCTCTCCTTCATGCCGGTGGCCCGCCAGAGGCCACGGGCGCCGGCCATGTTGCGGCCGTGGGTGGAGGTGCGGGAGCGATAGGCGGGCATGGGAGACGTCCCTCTCATCGGGCGGCCGAAAGCGGCCGTCTTCGCGGTCTTCGATCAGGACATGGGACATAGCGGGTTCGAGCGCGCGAAACCAGTGGTCTGCGTTCGCTTCGGACATGCACGGTCGCGGCACGGGCCATGTTCGACGGCCTCTGCCGAAACGCGCGGGCATCTGCTAGGCATCCGACAGAACCTTCACCCAGCGCGGTCGCCACACCGCCGGCAACCGGGCGGGCGCGATGACCGACGCATTCGAGATCGTTCTGCCGATCTTCGCCCTGGTGGCGGTCGGATGGGGGATCGCCGCGGCCGGCATCTTGCCGGCGAGCGTCGGCGAGGGGCTCGCCGCCTTTGCCGCCACCATCGGCATTCCGATGATGCTGTTCGAGACGATCGTGAAGGCCGATCTCGGCGCCGCCTCGCCGTGGGAGGTCTGGGGCTGCTACTACCCGGCCGCCGGGCTCGCCTGGTTCCTCGGCCAGACCGTCGCGGCCCGCGTCTTCGCCCTGCCACCGCAGACCTCGGTCATCGCCGGCATGGGCGCCACCTTCGCCAACATCGGCTTCGTCGGCCTGCCGCTCGCCCAGCGCGCCTTCGGCGACCACGGCGCGCTGGTCGCCACCATGGTCATCTCGGTCCATCTGCCGCTTTGGATGACGACCGCGACAGTGCTGCTGCTGCGGTGCGAGGCGCAGGCGGGGAACGCCCCCTCGGCTTTCGCCGTGGTCGGGCGGATCGGCCTCGCGGTCTTCCGCAACCCGATCATCCTCGGGCTCCTCGCCGGCGTCGTCGCTCATTTCGTCGGGTTCCGGCCGAGCGGCATGCTCGGCCAGACCATCCACACGCTGGGCAGCGTCGCGAGCCCGATCGCGCTCGTGTCGCTCGGCATGTCGATGCACGGCCAGAGCCTCAGCGGCGAGGTCGCCCCCTCCCTCACCATCGCGGCGATCAAACTCCTGGCGCTGCCGGCCTTCGTGCTCATCCTGTGCCGGATCGCCGGGGCCGAGGACGACATCGTCGGTCCGCTGGTGATGATCGGCAGCGTGCCGACCGGCATCAACGTCTATCTGGTCGCCACCCAGTTCGGCGTCGGACGCCGCCTCGCCTCCAACGTGGTGGCGGTGACCACCGGGGCGGCGGCGGTGACGGCGAGCGCCTGGTTGATGTGGATCGGCGCACCGTGACGCGTCGCGGTCGCGGCGCATCGCCGCTTGTTTTCTTTTTGTTCTCGTTGCGGTAGAACCCTCGCGGAAGCGAGGGCGACTCACGGATCGCGCATGGACTGGTCGAGCGAGCAGGATACGGCTCTCAAGGAGATCGCCCGTTGGCTGAAGACGGGTAGTCCGCAGGTGTTCCGCCTGTTCGGCTTCGCCGGAACGGGCAAGACGACGCTCGCCCGGCATCTCGCCGAGGGCATCGACGGCGACGTGCTGTTCGGCGCCTTCACCGGCAAGGCCGCCTCGGTGATGCGCTCGAAGGGCTGCGTCGACGCCTCGACCATCCATTCGATGATCTACAGGCCGAAACGGCCGCCGGAGGACGACGAGGAGGAGGAGACCTTCTCCTTCGCGCTCAATCGTCAATCGGACGCGGCCAAGGCGTCGCTGATCGTCATCGACGAGTGCTCGATGGTCGACGAGGAGCTGGGCAAGGATCTCCTCTCCTTCGGCAAGCCGACGCTGGTGCTCGGCGACCCGGCGCAGCTCCCCCCGGTCAAGGGCGGCGGCTATTTCACCGAGGTCGATCCGGACATCATGCTGACCCAGGTCCACCGGCAGGCGGCGGACAACCCGATCATCCGGCTGTCGATGGACATCCGCGAGGGACGGGATCTCGCGGTCGGCGACTACGGCGAGACGCGGGTGATCCGTCGGCGCGACATCACCGCCGACCGCATCCTCGCCGCCGATCAGGTGCTGGTCGGGCGCAACAAGACGCGCCAGCTCTACAATGCCCGCATCCGCGAGCTGCGCGGCTACACCTCCCCCACCCCGGAAGTGGGCGAGAAGCTGGTGTGCCTGCGGAACGACAAGACCAAGGGGCTGCAGAACGGCGGCATCTTCCGCGTCACCCGGGTCAAGGATCCGAAGAGCGGCTTCCTCAAGTTCGACCTCGCTCCGGAGGACACGTTCGAGCGGCGACGTATCGCCGCATCCGTGTGGCCGGCGTTCTTCGAAGGCGGTGGCAGCGAGGCCCTGCCCTGGGCGGTTCGGCGCAAGTCGGACGAGTTCGATTACGGCTACGCGCTCACCGTACACAAGGCACAAGGCTCGCAGTGGGACGACCTGGTTCTGTTCGACGAGAGTTTCGCCTTCCGCGAACATCGCGCCCGATGGCTCTATACCGGGGTGACCCGCGCCGCCGAACGGCTGACGGTGGTCGTGTGACGCCTTCGTGACGCCTCCGTGACGGTTTCGCCGACGCCGAATACATGCATCGACGGAGTGGTGATCCACCACCGGAACGCATTTCCACTTCTTTACGTAGCGTCAGCTTCTGCGCCCTAGGTAATTCGAACAGAATTCGTACTTTTCACGAGATCAAAAACTCGAAATCGGCGGTCGCCGGTTCGATTTTGTTAACCCAACGATGCCTAGCCTCGTCGTGACAAAATGTCCCCCGACGACGAGCCCGACCCCGCGATGGCCAGCATGAAATCCGGCTTCCACATGACGATCGGTTTGAGATTCCTCACGATCATCGCGATCGCCGTCACCATCATGAGTGCTGGCACGGTCTATGCCATCTGGCAGTTCCGACAATCGATGATCGAGCTGCGCCAGGGGCAGGCGCGCAGTGTCGTCGAGGCGACGTCTTCCTACATCGAAGTCTTGCAGGCGCGGGTGAAGGCCGGCGCGATCAGCGACGCGGAAGCGGAGAAACAGGCGCTCGCCACCATCGGCTCGATCCGGTTCGAGGGCGACAACTACATCTTCGCCTTCGACGCCCGCGGCAAGCTGCTCGCCTCCGGCGACGCCGCCTCCAAGGTCGGCGACGACCTCACTCGCTTCACGGTCGACGACGGCCGGACCTTCGCCGAAGCGCTCGTCTCGGCCGCCGAGAAGGGGGGCTACGTCTCCTATCACTGGACGCGGACCGGCGAGAGTTCACCCTCGCGCAAGATCTCCTTCGCTTCGAAGGTGCCGGGTTGGAACTGGATGATCGGCTCGGGCTCGTTCGTCTGGGATGTCGATCGCGGCATTCTGCAGACCGTCACCTGGATCGCCGCCGGGTGCACGCCGGCGATGATCGCCTTCGTCCTCTATGCGATGTGGCTCGGCCGCGGCGTCACCCGGCCGGTCGATCGGCTCAATTCGGTGATGGGTTCGATGGCGTCGGGCACGACCGACGTGCACGTCCCCTACACCCGTCGCGGCGACGAGGTCGGGCAGATCGCCCGCGCCGTCGCGGTGTTCCGCCAGTCGATGATCGAGCGCGACGCTCTCAAGATCGAAGAGAGCCGCATCGCCGAGGAGCGGCAAGCGCGTTCGGCGCGGGTGGAGAAGGTGATCTCCGACTTCCGCGCCGAAGCGGCGCAGATCGTCGGCTTCGTGCGCACCACCGCCGACGACATGAACAGCTCGGCCGAAAATCTCACCCGTATGGCCGAAGCGACGGGCCGGTCGATGCGCGACGCCGAGAAGCTCGCCTACGACGACGCCGAACACGTCGGTGCCGTCGCCCAGGCGACGCACGACCTGTCGGAGACCGTCAACGGCGTCGGCCGGCAGATCTCGGAGGCCGAACGGGTCACCGCGGCCGGTGCGGATCTCGGGCGCGAGGCGCGCCGCTCGGTGGCGACGCTGGCGGAGACCGCCGAGAAGATCGGCGCGGTCGTCGACCTGATCCGCGCCATCGCCGACCAGACCAACCTCCTCGCCCTCAACGCCACCATCGAGGCGGCGCGCGCCGGCGAGGCCGGGCGCGGCTTCGCCGTCGTGGCGAGCGAGGTCAAGCAGCTCGCCACCCAGACCACCAGGGCGACCGAGGAGATCGCCGGCAACGTCGGTGCCATCCAGACGGCGACGCGCGAGGCGGTGCATCAGATCGGATCGGTGACCGAAACGCTGGAGACGATCGAGAAGTCGAGCGCCACCATCGCCCAGGCGGTCGAAGAACAGACGGTGATGACCTCGGAGATCTCGGCGCGCGGCACCCAGGTGGCGCACGACACCGAGAGCCTGACGAAATCGATCTCCACCGTGGCCGGCGCGGTCGGCGAGACCTCGCGGGTCGCCGACGAGGTGACGTCGGTCGCCAGGGACCTGTCGGAGGCGGCGATCTCGCTCGACGAGCGTATCCGTCGCTTCCTCGACGACGTCGCGGCGGCGTGAGGCGACACGACACCAGAGCCATCGAGACGACGACGCCGGCGACCCGGGTCGCCGGCGTCGTCTTGCGAACTCGTGACGGGAGCGAGGAGCGGCGCGGCGGCCACCGACTCAAACCAGAGGCCGAAGGTGCCGGCGCACCCGGCCTTCGAAGACACGCGAATTTCTCACCTGCATCAGAGGCACGAGAAATTCGCGTCAGGAATATCATCGGTCTTTTTCAATGGCCGATGGTATCACTTCATGTTGCCGGCGAGGTTGGTGAAGGTGTTGTTGAGGTTGTTTCCGAGCGCGCCGGCGCCGGCGATGATGGCCACCGCCACCAGCGAGGCGATGAGGCCGTACTCGATCGCGGTTGCACCTTCTTCACACGCGAGGAAACGCCGAACCAGCTTCTTCATGACGATCATCCATCGATGAGTTTCGTACGGTCCACGGATCCGCGAACCTCGAACAACATCATCGCACCGACCTTTTAACATGCCCTCCAAGTTGCCCCGTGATTTGCGGAGCAATCTGGAAGGGGGGGGGGGCCCCCCCCCCCCCCCCCCCCCCCCCCCGCCGCGGCTCACGTCGGCTGGTGATGGGCGTGCCAGTGCCAGGCGATATCGATGCGGCGGGCGACCCAGACGCGATCGTGGGCGGCGATGTGATCGAGGAAGCGCTTCAGGCCGGCGATGCGGCCGGGGCGGCCGGCGAGGCGGCAGTGCAGGCCGATCGACATCATCTTCGGCGCGGTCTCGCCTTCGGCCCAGAGGACGTCGAACGTGTCCTTCAGGTAGGTGAAGAACTGTTCGCTCTCGGTGAAGCCGGGGGCGTTGGAGAAGCGCATGTCGTTGGCCTCCAACGTGTAGGGGATGACCAGATGCGGCCCCTTCGGCCCCTTCTCCCAATAGGGCAGGTCGTCGGCGTAACTGTCGCTGTCGTAGAGGAAACCACCCTCGGCCTTGACCAGATCGCGCGAGTTCACCGAGGTGCGGCCGGTGTCCCAGCCGAGCGGCCGTGATCCGGTCACTTCGGTGTGGATGCGGATCGCCTCGTCGAGATGGGCCTTCTCCTCCTCGGGGGTGAAGTCCTTGTAGTCGATCCACT
>CALMYM010000475.1 GCA_937873675.1 uncultured Alphaproteobacteria bacterium
CCCACAGACAACCGCCTTGTTGGCAACTGCCCCCTCCGCGCCCCCCCGTCGGGAGTCACCAAATTCGTGTTTGGCTTGCCGGTTCAGGGCGGTTATGCGCTGGCCGATCTCGAGGGCTCCGTCGACCTCGTCCTGGTCGACGCCCCCTGCACCGGCACCGGCACCTGGCGCCGCCGCCCCGACGCCAAATGGCGTCTGCGCCCCAATGCGCTCGCCGCGCGCATGAAGGATCAGGACCACGTCCTCGACGAGGCCGCCCGCTTCGCGAGCCCGTCCGGCCGCATCGTCTACGTCACCTGCTCGATCTTGCCGGAGGAGGACGAGGACCGCGTCGCCGCCTTCCTCGCCCGCCACACCGGCTGGCGTCTCACCGACCCGACCGCCCGCCTCGCGCCCGAGATGGCGGGAAAACTCGCCCCCTTCGTCCGCCGCGGTGTCGACGGCACCCCGGCGCTCCGCCTCACCCCCGCCACCGCCGGCACCGACGGATTCTTCGTCGCGGTGCTGGAGCGCGGGTGAGGCCCCGACGGCCGTCGCGCTCGGCGTGGCGTGTCGTGATCGATGGATGCCGGGCCCCGGCCTCCCTCTCCCTTCTCCCCTCGCGGGAGAAGGTGGCCGCGAAGCGGTCGGATGAGGGGGCGCCGCGAAGCGGCGAGCGGGTGAGTGTGTGCGAGATGCTTCGAGACGGCGTCCTCTGGACGCCTCCTCAGCATGAGGCGTTTGATTTCATGAGGCCCTCTCTGACGCCTCATGGTGAGGAGAGCGGCGCAGCCGCTCGTCTCGAACCATCTCGCACCGAGGGTATTCGCTCTCGGTGTCGCGCCCTTCCGTCGACCGAACCGCTTGGCGTGGCCGGCCGGCTGATCTAGAACCCGGGCGACGAACCCCGATCGCCGTCCGCCGACCCCGGAGCCCGCCATGTTGCACGACGCCATCCTGATCATCGACTTCGGCTCCCAGGTCACTCAGCTGATCGCCCGCCGCGTCCGCGAGACCGGCATCTACTGCGAGATCCATCCCTATCAGTCGGCCGACGCCGCCTTTTCGAAGCTCAGCCCCAAGGGCGTCATCTTCTCCGGCGGTCCGGATTCGGTGACCCGCGAGGGCAGCCCGCGCGCCCCGCAGGCGGTGTTCGATTCGGGCGTGCCGATCCTCGCCATCTGCTACGGCCAGCAGACGCTGGCGACCCAGCTCGGTGGGCGGGTCGAGGGCGGCCACGCCGCCGAATTCGGCCGCGCAGACGTCGAGATCCTGAAGTCCTCGCCGCTGTTCGATGGTCTCTGGGAGGTCGGCAAGCGCTATCCGGTGTGGATGAGCCATGGCGACCGCGTCACCGTGCTCCCGGCCGGCTTCGAGGTGGTCGGCACCTCGGAGAACGCCCCCTTCGCCATCGCCGTCGACGAGAAGCGCCGCTACTACACGACGATGTTCCACCCCGAGGTGGTCCCCACCCCCGACGGCGGCAAGCTTCTCGCCAACTTCGTCCACGGCATCTGCGGCCTGAAGTCCGATTGGACGATGTCGGCCTACCGCGCCGAGATGGTCGCCAAGATCAAGGCCCAGGTCGGCTCCGAGCGGGTGATCTGCGGCCTCTCCGGCGGCGTCGATTCCTCCGTCGCGGCGGTCCTCATCCACGAGGCGATCGGCGACAAGCTCACCTGCATCTATGTCGACCACGGCCTGATGCGCCAGGGCGAGAGCGAGCAGGTGGTCGGCATGTTCCGCGACCACTACCACATCCCCCTCGTCCACGTGGACGCCTCGGAGGTGTTCCTGCGCGAGCTCGAGGGCGTCTCCGAACCCGAGACCAAGCGCAAGATCATCGGCCGCCTGTTCATCGAGACCTTCGAGGCCGAGGCCAAGAAGATCGCCGAGGACGGCAAGGGCGCCCCGACCTTCCTCGCCCAGGGCACGCTCTATCCGGACGTGATCGAGAGCGTCTCCTTCTCCGGCGGCCCGTCGGTGACGATCAAGTCGCACCACAACGTCGGCGGCCTGCCCGAGCGCATGAACATGAAGCTCGTCGAGCCCCTGCGCGAGCTCTTCAAGGACGAGGTCCGCGCCCTCGGCCGCGAACTCGGCCTGCCCGAGGCCTTCATCGGCCGCCACCCGTTCCCCGGCCCCGGCCTCGCCATCCGCTGTCCCGGCGGCATCACCCGCGAGAAGCTCGACATCCTGCGCAAGGCCGACGCCATCTACCTCGACGAGATCCGCAAAGCCGGCCTCTACGACGTCATCTGGCAGGCCTTCGCCGTGCTGCTCCCCGTTCAGACGGTCGGCGTGATGGGCGACTACCGCACCTACGACTACGTCCTGGCCCTCCGCGCCGTGACCTCCGTCGACGGCATGACGGCAGATTTCTACCCCTACGACATGGCCTTCCTCGGCCGCACCGCGACGCGGATCATCAACGAGGTGCGGGGCGTCAACCGGGTGGTGTATGACGTGACCTCGAAGCCGCCGGGGACGATCGAGTGGGAATGAGGGGACTTGGCGGGTTAGAAGCGCTTTCTGGCGTCGCGGGAAAAATATTACAGTTTTCTCGGTCCACGCGGGGAGCTTCCAAAGCCAGCTGTAACGGATACATTCCATCCGGCGTCTAAGTGCGCACGCAATGTGTTTACGTCGGGGTGACCGTAGCGATTGGGTAGACCGCAAGAGACAACAGCTCTAGCGGCATTCGCCTGGGCCTTCGGTACAACTGAAAACGGTGCGAGCTTTCCTCCATGATGAGGAACAAGCAGGCCGCTCAATTCAATTCCCCCCATACCAGGAATTTCATTGTAGTCGGCGTCCCCGGTTAACAAGATCTCTCGGCCTAGCGTCCGGAGGTGGAGGGACAGGCCGCTTCCATTGATAGAATTTCCGCTACAGCGAATTATTCGAGCGCCCCGACGAGGGCGGGTGCTGAATCCTTTACCCACGAGACGCAAGCGATTTCGGCGATAGAGGTAGAGGGCAAAATTATAGGCATTCGGGCCGACAGAGGTTTGTGCGGGTGCAAACCAAGTCTTTTCATGAAATTCAGGATTTTGTCGACCGTAAGCATAATGATCTGAATCCCAGTGCGATAATATCACGAATCCACCACTATCTTGTGGAGGTGAGAATGATGATGGGATGCTGTGGATGTGCAGCCAGATAGGTGCACCAACATCGAAGTATAGTGTAGGAAATGATGGTATTGACGGACTAATGACGTTGAAGCTTGCTTGGCCAACGTCAAGAACCAGTACTTGGCTCGCCCCCCATGCGCGACTCCATAGGCGGAGACGCGAATTGGCTGCCCCCGGCGAAATGGGAGAATGTATATTAGCTAGAGAATAACGTCGCTTGAGTTCCCGGCCGATAATCCGGGTGCTAGGTATGGCTGCTCCAAGTGACTGCGGATCGCGAGGTTGGGATGCTTGCGATAATCGTATTATAGAAATGAGTTTTGCCCTAGTCGGTGATCTGGTCAGTGCATCGCCAACGAAACGGTTATCCAGAAGTTGAAGAGTCCAGGCCCAAGGGCCAGGATGAGACAAATCTGGGGTAAGACGAACTTCCATCCAGTCCCCGGCTGAAATGGCATCATCTTCGCCAATCATCTTCTGAAGGACCGCAGGCGTGGAAACAATTCTAATAAATCCCAGTCCCATCTCGGATCCGGAGAGATCACTCGCCTTAGAAAAGGCCTCTACTGCGACCGAATCAAAATGTACTGCAATTCGATTGCCGCTCATTTCTTCGATGGAGTCGATGTGTCCATAGAACGTTTGCGGGCCTTCAGGGATAAAATAATAATAGTAGTAGAAGGCGCACCTACCGAATCGTGATAGAAGATCGGTAACCGTAGTGTATGTATGTGGGGGGTACAAATAGTATATTGAAATAGGTGTTATTGCTGATGCAGCAAGACCGCTTCGGCCGCCATCTCCGCCACGCACCCGTTCACGTGCTGCGTGCCAGCGATGGCCGTGTCGAGGGCGCTGCGGGAGCGGCCCACCCCCTCACTCCATCCCCACCACCACCGTCTCGATCGGCAGAAAAAGCGTCCGGCTGTCCTGCGGATATTCGATGAACTCGGCGCATCCGAGATAGAAGCGCCTCGCCGCGTCGCTCTTGGCGTGGACCAGCACCGCGCCGATGCCGATGCTCTGCGCCGCCACGGCGATGCGCCGGAGGGCGTCGGCGAGGAGGTCGGCGCCGAGGCCCCGGCCGGACCAGGCGCGATCGCCCGCCAGCCGCCCGATCACCGAGACCGGAACGGCGTCGGGCGCATTGCGCCGCAGCCGGCCCGGCGCCGCGGCGCGCTCCACCGAGCCGGCCGAGAGGCTGTAGAAGCCGACGACACGCGTGCCGTCGCACACGACATAGGTCCGCGAGAACCGGCTCTCGTTCTTGCGCGCGCGCTCCCTCAGCCAGTCGTTCAGAGCCGGCTCGCCGCAGTCGAAACTCGAGAGGTCGTGCTCCTCCCCGAGCGGGGCGGGCGGCGTCGGTCGTCCTTCGGGCGGGCCCGGGTCGTCCCCTATCCCCGCCATGCCGGCACCCCCCCCCGCAGCCGCCGCAGCGTCGGCCCGGGGGCGGGCGGCGCCCGCCGTTCGCGCCAGTGCTGAAACTGCGAGAACAACAC